>CAYYTW010000032.1:0-11994 GCA_964474765.1 uncultured Candidatus Saccharibacteria bacterium | reverse complement strand
CGCCATGAGATTATGGTCTCAAGGAGTCCAGAATGTATCTGGCATTATGCAGACATGAGGGACAATTGTTCGTCAATCAATTAAGCGCGCGAAACTTTAAAAAACCTCAAGAGTCCGGAATAGGGCGGCGTCATACATTTTCTTGCAGGTTTTCTGTTCTGCCTTTATAATGAACGTATGCCTGGTAGTAGAATTTCGATAACGATAATTTTCCGCGAAAATTATCGCAAAATCTATCGGGCATACAATATGCGGGGTAAATTTCAGCGAACTTTGATATTTTAGCAGGGCTCAAATGTTAAAAAATCGAAGTCGCACTACGGGGTATGCTGCTGCGAACGAAACAAATTATCATTATCCTGGCTTATGTATTATTTTCTTTCGCCATCGCTTTTGGTGTTTATTTGTTGTTTATCAAGCCGGCGCCGACGTGTTTTGACGGCAAGTTTAATCAAGGCGAGGAGCAGATTGATTGCGGGGGGCCATGTCCGTCGTGCGAAATTCGCACCCTTAAAGGCATTAAAATCCTTTGGGTTAAGGCGTTGCCTACCAGTAATGCTAATTATGATCTGGCTGCCCGGATTGAAAATCCCAACCAGAATTATGGGTTGCGCGATTTCAGCTATAAATTCAGCCTTTATGATTTGAATAATCAGCTTCTTGCCGAGAGGACGGGAATTTCTTTTATCCTGCCGCGAGGGGAAAGATATTTGCTGGAATTTAAGCTTCCCGTTACCGGCACGGTAGCTAAAGTCGTTTTAAATCTGGATAAAAATATCCAGTGGGAAAGGATTAAGGATTATTTGCCGCCGGAAGCCAATGCTCTTGATAAAAAATACGAAGTTTTGAAAGATGGAACGGTTTTCTCGCGGGCCTCGGCCACCATTAAAAATTCCAGCCGTTTTGATTATAAGAATGTCGATGTGTTAGTGGTGGCTTTTAGCGGCGACGGCGAACCCGTGGCGATAAACTCTACAAGTCTTTCTTTGCTTGCCGCCGGTCAGGAGAAATATATTTCCGTCCCCTGGTTTTTTGAAGTTTTCGGCAATGTAACCAACATAGACATTGAGCCGGAAGTGGATTTATATGAGCAGGCGATAAATTAAATCAGCCGGGCGGTTATGGCGCCTTCGGGAACTGGTGATCAGAAAGTCGAATATGAAATATTTAGCCTCGCATTATTTTAATATATTAAGGAAGATGGATTGGATTATGGTCGGCATTGTCGGCCTTATTTCTTTTTTAAGTTTTCTTTCGATTTATAATCTGGAACGCGACGCTTCGCCCTTTTATTTTAAAAAACAGCTGATTTTTGTTGCGGTTGGATTCCTCTCGTTGATTTTTTTAAGTTTTTTCGATTACCGGGTCTTTAGAAATCATTCGTCGTTTGTGATAACCTTCTATTTCATAACGTTGGTTATGCTCCTGCTCGTTTTGGCGGTCGGTCGGAAAATCAGAGGAACGACTGGATGGTTTAGTTTTGGCGGCATCAATTTCGCGCCAGTCGAAATGGCCAAGATGGTGGTGATTTTGCTGTTGGCGAAATATTTTTCTTTACGCCATATCGAACTATATCGTATCCGTCATCTGCTAGCCTCGTTTTTTTATGTCGGCTTGCCGGTTTTTCTCGTGCTTCTGCAGCCGGATTTGGGCTCGGCCCTCATAATTTTGATTATTTGGCTTGGTTTGGTGGTGGTTTCCGGCATTAAGTTTCGTCATCTCGTTGCAATTCTTCTGATAGGCGCGATTTGTTTCGGCGCAATGTGGATGTTTTTTTTAAAAGATTATCAGAAAGAACGGATCTCAACTTTTTTTAACCCCCAAAAAGACCCTTTGGGTTATAGCTATAATTTAAGACAGGCGGTGATTGCCACCGGTTCCGGTCAGATTTGGGGAAGAGGGTTAGATAATGCGACTCAAACCAGACTTCATTTTTTGCCCGAAGCGCATACCGATTTTATTTTCGCGGCGGTGGCGGAAGAGTTTGGTTTTGTCGCCATCACCTTTTTATTCACCCTTTTTGCGTTGTTAATTTATCGGATTATAAAAATCGGCATGTTTGCCGTCGACAATTTCTCCAAACTTTTCGTCCTGGGCGTTTCCCTGATGTTCCTTTGCCAGATTGTTATCAATGTCGGCATGAGTATGGGAGTGATGCCGATAATCGGCATCCCGTTGCCTTTTATGAGTTACGGCGGCAGCGCAACGGTAATGAATTTTATCGCTCTGGGAATTATTCAAAGTATCCGGGTAAGAAATTCAAGTTTTTAGGGTAACAGCATAAAATTTATCGTTTCTCGTTGTACCTGAGTTTGTCGAAGGGTTCAAAAGATAAAAACGTCGCAAATCGGTATTTTTTCACCAAACTACTACCTGTCGATTTGACACTAGGCGATGTGTGATTATACTAAAAATGAGAAGCATTTTAGAATTTAGTTAGATTTGCATGCTTTATATTTCGCCCAGAGCTGAAGAAATATTCAATATAAGCGGTTTTCCGATGACCAACGCTCTTCTTTTGACCGGCGTGGTTTTGGGCGTATTGGTGATAATCAGCCTGGTTTTTAGAAAACGGTTTAAAATTGTTCCCGGCGGCGCGCAAAATGTGATGGAGTTTGCTCTTGAAGGCGTTTTGGATATTATGGAGCCGCTCTACGGTAGCAGGAAAAAGGCGGAAAAATATCTGCCATGGATTATAACTTTGTTCGTTTTTATTCTTTTTTCCAATTGGCTGGGTTTGTTTCCGGGAGTTGGCTCCGTCGGTATTTGGCGCGGCGAAGAATTTACTTCCTTGCTGCGCGCGCCGGCCAGTGACCTGAATTTTACACTGGCTCTGGCGATTGTTTCGGTGGTCTTAATTCATATTTTTGCCTTGATGGCTTTGGGGCCCAAATTGCATCTGTCTAAATTTATAAATTTTGAAAGCCCGATCAAATTTTTTATTGGAATTTTGGAGATTGTTTCGGAGGTCGCCAAAGTAATTTCTTTTTCTTTCCGGTTGTTCGGGAATATCTTTGCCGGCGAGGTTCTTCTGGCGATTATCGCTTTTTTGGTTCCCTACGTTATTCCTTTGCCCTTTTTGATGTTTGAGGTTTTCGTCGGTTTTATGCAGGCGCTCGTTTTTGCCATGCTGACAATGGTTTTTATCGCCATGCAAATTACGGCCGAGGCGCATTAAATCAATGGCTGACTGCCGGATAATGGCGATTTGCGACTCAGACAGGTTTGACTTTTAATCGGTTTAAAAATAGAATTAAAAAAACAGCGATCCGAGTCGGATCGTTTTAAAGTAATAACAATTGTCATTCCCGCGAAAGCGGGAATCCAGATGCGGATTTTTTTTGGATTCAGCATCAAGCGTGGAATGACCGAGAAAAAAACATGGAAGCTGAAGCAACGAAATTATTGGCTGCCGCTATCGCTATCGCCGTCGGCGCCATCGGACCCGGTTTGGGGATCGGATTGATCGGTTCGAAGGCCGTTGAAGCCATCGGCCGCAATCCCGAGGCGACATCAAAGGTTCAGACCGCGATGATTTTGGCGATTGTTTTCGCCGAAGCAATCGCCATCTACGCTTTGGTGGTAGCGTTGATTCTGAAGTTCGTATAAATATAATGCGAATGATGCGAATTATTATGCTAATGCGAACTGCGAATTCGCAATTTGCCCGCCTGCAACGCTTTGCCAGTCCGTATGACTCGCGTCAGCGTGTCTGGCGGGCGTAGCAATGCGGGCAAGTAGATTGGCATATCATTTGTAGATTTGCATTATAACTGTGACCGAAGGAGCATCTCTGACAGCTCAACTTGGCATTGATTGGCGCCTGCTTTTAAGCCAAGCGGTTAATTTTATATTGCTCGTAATCGTTTTGCGGCTGTTCGTTTATAAGCCGGTTTTGAATATTCTGCAGAAAAGGCGGGAGAAGATTGAGGAGGGGGTGGCCAAAGCGGAAGAGGCCGATACGCGCTTGCGCGAGGTTGACGGTATTGCCAAGAAAAAAATAAAAGAAGCCGACAGCGAGGCAATCGGCATTATCAAAAATACTGAAGAAAGAGCCCAAAAACTCGAAGGCGAATTGGTCCAGCAAGCCAAAGAAAAACAAGTTCAAATGATGGAAAAAATGGCGGCGGATGTCGAGAGGGAAAAAAAACAAGCAAGGGCAGAGATGGAAAAAGAGGCGGTTGATTTGGTTAAAAGGGCGCTGGTGAAAACGGTAGAGCTGGCGCCGGAAGAAGTTGATGAGGAGCTTATCAAAAAGGTTGTGGAGCAGATGGGAGTATAATGCAAATAATGCGAATGAAATGCTAATCTACAAATTGCGAATCATCATTGTCATTCCGTGCTTGACGCGGAATCCATTACATTGGAAAAATCTGGATTCCCGCTTTCGCGGGAATGATAAAATATTTATTCGCAATTAGCATGATATCAGCATTAGATTTGTAGATTTGCATTGAGATGGTTACAAAACCCTATTTTGTCATTCTGAACGAAGTGAAGAATCTCTTGCGAATGCAAGAAATTAAGCTCCTTTTCTCAAACAAGTTGAGAGATTCTTCGGGCTTCACCCTCAGAATGACAGTTTTGAAACCATCTCATTATATTTTTTATGAAATATTCTCCGCAAATTTATGCCAAGGCGTTCAGCGAGATCGCGGTTAAGCCTTCCGCGAAGAGCGATGTTTTGGTAAAAAATTTACTGATTTTAATAAAGAAAAATAACGACCAGCATCTGTTAAAAAAAATTTACGAGCGGGCGGAGAAGCTGGTGCGCGAGCAAGCCGGCAAGCGAAAAGTCGTTATTGAAACGGCTCGGCCGATTAAAAACGTGGACAAAGTTATTGAGAAAATTGTTAAGAAAGATGATATTCTTGATAAAAGAATTAACCCGGATCTGATTGCGGGGATGAGAGTGATTATCAATGACGAGGTGCAGTTTGATGGGAGCATGGCGAGAAAGTTGAAACAATTATTTAAATAGTATAACGTCATCGCGAGCGAGCCGAAGGCGAGCGTGGCGATCTCGTCGATATGCCATGGGATTGTTTTGTCTCCGCCACTCGGCGGATACTCGCAATGACGAATATTAAAATTCCGCGTGGTTCTGCGTATAGTTCCGCGTGGTTCAGCGATATGAGCTACGAAATCATCGAAAAATTAAAAAGAGAAATCGAAGACTACAAAGAAGAGCCGAAGTGGGAGGAGGTTGGCGAAGTGATTGAGGTCGGCGACGGGATTGTGAAAATTTTGGGATTGAAAAATGTTTTGAGCCAGGAATTATTGACGATTGAAACAAGCGAGGGCGATAGGCGGGCCGTGGCTTTGAATTTGGAGGAGGAAAGCGTCGGAGCTTTGGTTCTCGATGATTATCTGTCGGCCAGGAGTGGAGATTTGGTCAAGAAAACCGATAGTGTTTTATCGATTGAGGTTGGTGAAGAAATGGTTGGCCGGGTCGTTGATTCTTTGGGTAGTCCGTTGGATGGGCGAGGACCCATTTATTCAGCGGGTTCAAATACGGAACGTCGTTCTTTGGAATACAACGCGCCAAATGTTTTAGAGAGAGAGCCGGTTAATACTCCTCTGCACACTGGTTTGAAATCAATTGATTCGATGATTCCGATCGGCCGGGGGCAGAGGGAATTGATAATCGGCGACAGGCAAACCGGTAAAACTGCTATTGCTTTGGACACGATAATTAACCAGAAAAACGACACAACCCGGCGACGGCCGATTTGCATCTATGTGGCAGTCGGTCAGAAAGAATCCAAGATCGCCAAGATAGTCGAAACGTTAAAAGAGTGCGGGGCGATGGAATATTCAATCGTTGTTTCCGCTTCGGCTTCGGCGCCGGCTGCTTTGTGGTATCTGGCGCCTTTCGCCGGTTGCGCGATAGGGGAATACTTTAGAGACAAAGGCGAAGACGCGCTGGTGGTCTATGACGATTTATCCAAACACGCCTGGGCTTACCGCCAGGTTTCTTTGCTCTTGCGTCGTCCGCCCGGCCGCGAAGCTTATCCCGGCGATGTGTTTTATCTTCATTCACGGCTTCTGGAGCGAGCGGCCAAATTGTCGTCTGAAAAAGGCGGCGGCTCGTTGACCGCCCTACCGATTGTCGAAACGCAATTAGGCGATGTAACCGCTTATATCCCGACCAACATCATTTCGATTACCGACGGGCAGATTTATCTCGAAAGCGATTTATTCTATCAGGGGATTAGGCCGGCCTTGAATGTCGGATTGTCAGTTTCACGCGTCGGTTCCAAGGCGCAAACAAAAGCGATGAAAAAGGTGGCCGGAAAATTGCGTTTATCTTTGGCGCAGTTTCGGGAACTACAGGCTTTCGTTCAGTTCGCTTCTGATGTTGACGAGACGACCAAGAAAAGAATTCGCCAGGGCCAGATTATAACCGAGATTCTGAAACAAAGCGATTTGGCCCCGCTGTCTTTTGAAAAACAAGTCGCGGTTTTCTACGCGGTTCTGAACGATTATTTTGACGCCATCGAAATCGGCGATATGAAAAAAATCGAAAAAGAATTTATTGATTATCTGGACAAATTGCACGATGAAGATGTTTTGGGGCCGATCAGAGAAAAGGGAGAATTAACCGACGAGATAGAAAATAAATTAAAAGAGGCAATCGAAAGGTTTTTGAAAAATATTGAAGTTAAGAAATAGTGCTACGAAATACGAAAAAGTACGAATATACGAAAGATGTATCGTAGTGTCATTCTGAGCCCTTCGATTGAACTCAGGATAAACTCCGCGAAGAATCTCAAAATCGTGGAATAAGCATTTATGAGATCCTTCATTACATTCAGGACGACATGATTATGGATAAAAAATTTGAAATTATTGTCCGGCTGGTATTTTTGAAGAATAACAAGATTTTATTTTGTAAACAAAAAACGGAAGATTATTATTTTTTGCCGGGCGGGCATGTTGAATTTGGAGAGTCGGTGAATGATTCCATTGGTCGCGAAATAGCGGAAGAATTGGATGCCATGGCGAGTGAAATTTCTTTTATCGGCGCGATTGAAAATATCTTTTCCGACGAAGACGGGAATCATCACGAATTGAATTTGGTTTTTTCGGCAAGACTGGATAAAGATGACGCGCTGTCTAAAGAAAATCATCTTGAATTCGCGTGGGTTGACGCGGATGGTCTCGAGAGTCAAACGATTTATCCGATTGCTCTAAAAAATTCTTTGATAAAGTGGCTGGAAGACAGAAAAATATTTTGGGCGAGTCAAAAGAAATAATTTTATGGAATCTTTGCAAAAAACAAAAAATCGAATATCGAGCGTCAAAAATATCAATCAAATAACCAAAGCGATGGAGTTGGTGGCGGCGACGAAGATGAGAAAGAGCCAGGAAATTGCCTTGGCGTCGCGGGCGTACGCCTACGCGGCCTTGGATTTTTTGGCCAATCTTTCCAAACTGGAAGAAGCGGTTCAGTCTCCTTTGCTGCAGCGGCGCGAGATAAAAAAAACCGCGTTCGTGGTTGTTGCCTCGGATAAGGGTCTGGCCGGTTTTTTTAACAATTCGGTCTTTCGGGCTTTTGAAAAATATATTGCTGAGAATAAAATTGATATTTTCAATGACAATTATTCTTTTGTCGCCTTTGGTCAGAAATCAGCCAATTATTTGCAGAGAAAAAAAGTAAAAATCGCTCAAACATTCGCGAAGTTGGGCGATTTTACGCGGCTGAGCGAAACAAGGCAGTTGGCCGATTTTTTGAGTAACGGGTACTTGATTAAGCAATGGGACAGAGTTTTAGTTTTCTCGATGAATTTTAGAACTGCCCTGCGTCAGGAAGTTTTAGTCAGACAAATTCTGCCGGTGGAATTCGAGACATTAAGAAAAACTATTAAAGAGATAGTGCCGGAGATGGGTAGGTTTTCCGAGTTGCGTGAAGCGGATTCGACAAGTCTCGACTCCGAGCTCGACTTGAGGAGCTCACTGCAAGCTAACGGCAATACCCCTCCGTCCCGCCAGCTGGCTGGGCACTTCCCCTCAACCGAGGGGAGGAGGATTAATGTAGTTGACTATCTCATCGAGCCGTCGCCGGAAATTGTTTTGAAAGAGTTGGCGCCGCATCTGATAGAGATGCAGGTTTACCATATTATTTTGGAGGCCAATGCTTCTGAGCACGCGGCCCGGCGGATGGCGATGAAAAATGCTTCCGACAACGCGGAAAAATTAGTCGGCGACTTAACGCTGGTTTATAACAAATCCCGTCAGGCGGCGATAACGCGGGAAATAATAGAGATAACGGCGGGGGCAAGTATATAGCAACGCTTCTCGTGGAGGCTAAACCTCCACGTGGAGGTTTAGCCTCCAAATAGATATGAAACAAGGAAAAATCATCCAAATAATCGGTCCGGTCGTGGATGTGGAATTTCCCGAGCAAGAAAAGTTGCCGGAGATTTATAACGCGCTTAAGGTGAAGCATGACCAAAGCGAGCTTACTTTCGAAGTTGTTAAACACTTGGAGCCTGGCAGGGTCAGGGCGATTTCAATGCAGTCAACCGATGGTTTGAAGAGGGGATTGGAAGTTTTAGATACCGGCAAAAAAATCGAGGTGCCGGTCGGGCCGGAAATTCTGGGCAACCTTTTTAATCTGCTTGGCCAGCCGCTTAATTTCTGCGATAAGAAATTTAATAAATTTTATCCGATTCATCGCGAATCACCGCCCCTAATCGAACAATCGACCAAGACCGAAGTTTTTGAAACCGGCATCAAAGTTATTGATTTAATCGCGCCTTTTATCAAGGGCGGAAAAGTCGGTTTATTCGGCGGAGCAGGAGTTGGGAAAACAGTTTTACTGATGGAGTTTATCCGTAATGTGGCCGAAGTTGGCGGCGGCGTTTCTGTTTTTGCCGGTGTGGGCGAGCGGACAAGAGAGGGGAATGATTTGTATCTTGAAATGAAAGAGTCCGGCGTTATCAACAAAACCGCATTGGTATTCGGACAGATGAATGAGGTGCCCGGCGCCCGGGCTCGCGTCGCGCTAAGCGCTTTGTCGATGGCGGAATATTTCCGCGACGAGGAAAAGAAAGATGTTTTGCTGTTCATTGATAATATCTTCCGTTTTTCTCAAGCCGGATCAGAAGTTTCCACCCTGCTTGGCCGGATGCCCTCGGCTGTCGGTTATCAGCCAACTCTGGCGTCAGAGATGGCCGAACTTCAGGAAAGAATCACTTCAACCAAAAGAGGTTCGATTACCTCGGTGCAGGCGATTTATGTGCCAGCCGACGACATCACCGACCCGGCGCCAGCTACGACTTTTTCACACCTGGATTCAACGATTGTCTTGTCGCGTTCATTGACTGAAATCGGCATCTATCCGGCCGTTGATCCTCTGGCTTCCAACTCCAGCGCCCTTAATCCGAAGATTGTCGGCGAAGGGCATTATTTTGTCGCGCGCGAAGTGCAGAAAACTTTACAGAGATATAAAGAACTTCAGGATATTATTGCCATTTTAGGCATCGAGGAATTGTCGGCCGAAGACCGCAAAACCGTTGACCGAGCCAGGAAAATCCAAAGATTCTTGTCCCAGCCCTTCAATGTCGCCGAAACGTTTACCGGGCGGGAAGGTAAATATGTCAAATTAGAAGATACGGTCCGGGGTTTTAAAGAAATTTTGGAAGGAAAACACGATGATGCGGCGGAAGAGAATTTTTATCTGAAGGGAGGGATTGAAGAAGTTCGCAGTTAATTTTACTTGTCATCCTGAGGGCGTAGCCCGAAGGATCTCGTCAGCGTAAACTCCGCGTTTATGAGATTCTTCGCTCCGTTATTACTTCGTTCAGAATGACAAATGTGTGGGTGTTGAAATTATCCATTTATTCTCTCAAAAAAACCCTATATGACGGTGGGGCTAAGTCTATTAATTGTCAAACGGCGGATGGTGAAATTACGATTTTGGACGGCCATCGTCCGCTAGTCTCGACCCTAAAAGAGGGCGTGGTTAGAGTTTTAGACCAAAAGGGGGAGGCTCATTATATTAACGCCAAGTCGGGGTTTGTAGAGGTTATGCCGACTAATCAAATTAGGTTTATAGTAGAGGAATAAACCGCGGAATTTACCCGCCCAAATTTTGTTTTGCAAAACTTGTGGCGGGCAAGCGCGGAACAACGCGCGGAAGGCAGGGGTTTTAATAGTTGTTATTTTGAACGAAGGCCAGCTTAGCTGGCCGAAGTGAAGAATCTAATGCGCGGCGAGATCCTTCCCGCCTGCCGGCAGGCAGGCGTTACGCTCAGGATGACGAGTGTATATAGAGATGGTTACAAAACCCTATTTTGTCATTCTGAACGAAGTGAAGAATCTCTTGCGAATGCAAGAAATTAAGCTCCTTTTCTCAAACAAGTTGAGAGATTCTTCTGGCTTCACCCTCAGAATGACAGTTTTGAAACCATCTCATAGTGTCAGAACAAAATCAAATCTTATTATTTAATTCTCCCCACGGCCATTACACCGCCGACGCCTGCATCGTTTGGTGTTTTGATGATAGGTTTTCTGGTTTACTGAACGAGTTTGTCAAAACCAAGGGATATCAGAATTGCGATTTGATAAAGATTGCCGGCGGGGCCAAAACGCTGGCATCGCCCAAGCTCGAAGACGAGCGGCTGTTTTTGCTTAAGCAGATCCGGACATCGATCAATCTGCACGGCACTAAACATGTAATTTTAATGTGCCATGAAGATTGCGGCGCGTATGGCGGAAAGCAGGCTTTTGCCGGTGACGAGGAGGAATTTAACCAGCTTTGCGGAGACCTGAAGGAGGCGTCTCATATCTTAAAAAACAATCTGCCCGAGGATGTAAAAATAGAAACAGTTTTCGCGGATTTTGGGGGGATAAAGAGCGTGTAAAGAATTCGCTAAAGCTAAGCTTTAGCGGGCCGTTTAAATCCCGTGACTAGTTTTTGACAGCTTGAGCGCGAGTATATATAATAAAACCATGAAAGAATATTTATCATTCGCGCCGGATAAAAAATTGGAAATTATTGAACAAATCAAAAAAACGCTTCTAAAAGACGAAGGGGTTGTTTTTGCTTTTATTTTCGGCTCTTTTTTAGACACTCCTTCTTTTAGAGATATTGATATTGGTATTTATGTGAAAGATAAAAAAAAGGAAAAGTTTTTTGACAAAGAGGTGGAGCTGGACAAAAAAATCGCCGATGCTTGTAATTTGCCCTTTGATATTTTTGAGATTAAGATTTTGAATTTCGCGCCGAATATCTTTTTGAATAACATATTTAGCCGAGGCGAATTGCTTTTTGGGCGCGACGACAAATTGTTATCCGGCCTAATAGAATCTTCTTCTTTAGAGGCTGTTGCCAACGAGTACGTTGCCTATCAATCGCTGAAAGAACTTATTCCCGTCTAATAGTAACTTAATAATAAGCTTAATAATAAGTTGTTTTGATAAAAATTTTATGGAGATAGACAAAGAAAAAATTAAAAAAAGATTTTCTGAAATCAATGAGGCGCTGGAGGAAATCAGAAAACTGGTTTTATTAAGCGACGAGGAGTTTTGGTCGAAAAAAGAATATATGGCCGCTGTCAAATACTATTTACTGCAAGCCATTGAGGCGATAGGCAGTGTTTGCGTGCATATTGCCGCTAAGAGATTTAATAAAGGAGTTTCGTCTTTTGGCGAATGTTTTGAGATAATGGAAAAAGAGGGGCTCCTTGAAGAATCTTTGACCGCGCGGCTTAGAAAGATGGTCAAATTTAGGAACAGATTAACGCACAAATATTGGGAAGTTGACGATAAAAACATTCTAAACTACACGCGCGAAGACTTGGGAGATTTTGAAGAATTTATAAGAGCAATAAACGTTTTGCTGTAGAATTTAAACTTTTTAAAGAGCAAGGATTTAGCTTTATATTGAGAGAAGCCCGCATCCGCGGGTTTTTCTTTTAAACATTTTGTTTTGTGGATAACTCAATTTGACCTAAGCTTTGGGGGGGGGGGTATCATATAGACAGA
>CAYYTW010000031.1:0-13167 GCA_964474765.1 uncultured Candidatus Saccharibacteria bacterium | reverse complement strand
CGCCATGAGATTATGGTCTCAAGGAGTCCAGAATGTATCTGGCATTATGCAGCACTTTTTCCCCATCCTGTGGATAACTTTTTTCGATAAAAAGCTTCAAAAAACTTGTTGTTTTTCACTGAATTACGAAGCGGCCAATTTCGTTATCCTGAGCCCATCGACCTTGCTCGGGGTAAACTCCGCGAAGGATCTCTGGCGCGCGCCAAAAACCCCACATTCGTGGGAGATTCGTAATTCTAGGAGATCGGATCTCCCCGACGTGAATCCGAAAACCTCATTTTTTGTCATTCCGGCCTTTGCCTGCCCGCCAAAGCCTTGGCGACGGAGGGAGCCGGAATCCAGATCAGCGTAATCAAGTCAAACTCTGGATTCCCGTGGAGTTTACCCCGTAGCAGCATACGGGGCGGGAATGACAAAGGGAATAGGTTTTCGGATTCACGTTCCCCGATATTGATTTATTCACCGAACTACCCGAAGGGAGTGGGTTGACCTCGTTAGAAGTCGCGGACGCTTGCGTCTACGTCCTACTTCTAACGGGGTTGACAAACATATACAAACCTTTATACTTTTAATAAGGTTTTATAATTTTTGACATAGGCAATTTTTATCTCTAAAAATATGGGAAAATTTTTATCTCTAAAAGAGACGGCGAATCTACTTGGGGTTGCTATTCCAACCTTGAGGAATTGGGACAAAGCCGGCAAATTAGTCTCCTACCGAAATCCGATAAATGGCTATCGGGTGTATAAGCTTTCTCAAATAGAAGAATTTTTTGAAAATATGAGAAAGGAACGCAACCGCCGAGGACGATTTAAAGTCGTGGTAAGGGTAGAAGAAAACGCATAGATAGATCCGCCAAAACACAAAAGCGCCCCGCGGTACCGCGGGGCGCTTTTGTGTTTTGGCGGAATTCAAAGATTTCTAGTTATCTTTCAAACTCAAAAATTATTTTCTTGGCTTTTTGTTGTCTTTAATATCTTTAGTGGCAACTTTTACTTCCGGGATGTCTTCTTTTCTGGCATAACCGCCTATGATTTCTTTCACTTTATCCACGATCTGTCTCGGCTCATATTGGCTTTTCACCAAATAAAGAACCGCTCCCAAACCAAGAGCTTTTTCCGCGTCCGCTTCGCCGGCCAGATTAGTCAGCATAATAACCGGTATATTTTTTAAATTCGCGTCTTGTTTCAGACGCCGCAAAACTTCGAGACCGTTTAGTTTTGGCATCATGATATCCAAAAGAATCAGCGTCGGCTTTGATTTCGCTGCCTCCAATTTGGCAAGCGCCTCTTCGCCGTCAAAAGCCATTTCCACCTCATAGCCCGAGAGCTTGAACGCTTTTTCATACATCCTGACCATCAAAGGGTCATCTTCAATAAGAAAAATGTTTGCCATAAAGTATGTCAATTTTTAATTTTATAATTAGAAATTATTTCGGAGACCTTTTTAACAACTTCAGAAAGAATTAAATCCGGCGCGGTTTTCATTTCTTTTAATTTTTCCAGCGCTTCTTCTCCATCAATGGCTGTTTCAACTTCAAAATCGGCCAGTTAAAAGGCTTTCTGATACATTTTCATAATGGATGGCGTATCTTCGGCAATAAATATTTTCTTCATATCTTTATTATATCGACTATGAGGCAACAAGTAAAGTAAAGGCAAAAGTGCTGCCAACGCCCAGCTCGCTCTTGAATAATTCTATTGTTCCGCCCATACTTTCAACCAATAATTTGGAGATATAAAGACCAAAACCGACGCCTTGCGTTACGTTTCTGGTCAAAATTTTTTCTCCGGCCTGCTGGAATTTCCTGAAAAGCAATGTTTGGTTTTCCGACGATATTCCAACGCCGGTATCTGTTACATACGTTTTTAAATATTTGCCCTGCGGCTCTATTTTTATAGTTGCGCCGCCTTTGGGGGTATAATTGATTGCATTGCCAAGAAGATTCATAATAATTTGTTTAGTGCGGCCGCGGTCCGCCATCACGGAAAAAAAAGATTGCAAAGGAGGTTCAAATTTAAGGTATAAATTTTTCTGGGACGCCACTCCTTTCACTTCATTTATCGTCTCTTCTATTAATGCAGCCATATCAAATTTTTCTTTTTTCAATTCCGTTTTCTTTTGTTCCAGCCGCGAAACATCAAGAAAGTCATTAACAATGCCTATCAAACGCACGCTCGCTTCATGCATATCGGATATCATTTGCGCCACATCTTTGTCTTTTATTTTGTCGGTATAAAATTCCTGAATTAAAGACGTATTTCCGCGAATGGCCGTTAAGGGTGTACGTAACTCGTGGGAGGCGATGGAGAAAAATTCTTCGCGCGCCCGTTCCAAAAGTTTCACTTCGGTAATGTCTTCAATCAGAAGTATGTGGCCTATTACCTCTTCCGAATCCCGCAACATAATAACGGGAGCTAATAATAAACGGAAAAATTTCTTTCCCACACCGATATTTTTTATTTCTACCGGCCTTTTCTCTTTCAGGCATTGATTGTGATATATTTCCAAATTCGCGGCGCCTTTAAAATATTCCCTTATTTTGTCAATTGTTATTTCGCCATCCTGAATTCCCAGAATGCGGCTGACAGCCGGATTTTTAATGAGAATCTGATCATCCAAATCGCAAAGGATAAATCCAAAGGATAAGCTTCTGATTGACGCCATCAGCCGCGCCCGTTCTTCCGAAAGTTCCTCGGTTCTTTCTTTAATTTTTTCTTCCAAGCCGGTATAAAATTCTTTTAATTTATCTGTCATTTCATTAAACGCTCTTGAAACTTGCCCGATTTCGTCCTTACCTTTTATATCAATTTTATGTTCCAAATTTCCTTTACTAATTATTTCTGCACTTTTACGAAGTTTATCCAACGATTTTACGATAACTCCACTAACAATAAATGTTGTCGTTATTGAGAAAAGGCCAAGTATTAACAGAAAAATTATTCTTAGTTTTGTGGCTAAGTTGTTCGCATCTATAATTTCTGTGTCTAAATTTTCAGTTAATTTTAAAGTATCGCTAAATATTTTTTGCGATTTTAGCAAAAGCTGAGCTGCCAATCCTTCCTCTAAAACAGAGAGGGTATTAATTTCCTCTTGGGAAGCGCCCTCCTGAAGAAGTTTTTGTCTTTTAGCATAGTTTGCGGTTACTTGCGAGAATAAACCGTTAAAGACAAGATAATCCTGGTTGATAGATATGATTAGTTCTTCTTCTTTTCCTCCTCCCGCTGCCGCTAGTATCGGTGCTAAGGAATTATATCTGGAATTCCACTGCTCTAATATTCTTTCTTCGCGATAGATTAAATATTCATGCGTCAGCATATTAAGATGGAAAACAGTCGACTCTATCTTATAAGCTAAATTGTGCTTTTTATTTGCTGTTTCTATTTTGTTGTTAGTATAAAACTGGGTGGCAAAAAATAGTCCGACCAAAACAATCGTGATTATTGAACTAAAATATAACCGAGTCCTGATTTTCATAACGCTAGCGAATTATTTCCATTTTGTTTTTAATTGCCCATCTTGCTTCGTCTTCCATCACCAACAACAAGCCTTGTGGCAACCCAACCTCGAATCGGAATTTTTCATTGAATACATCAATATATTCCGGGGTATGATGAAGCTCCGTTTCCAGATACTCCGATGCGAATTGAGCATCTGAATGCGACTCCATTTCAATAAGCGACTTGAGAAATCGTTCAACTTTTTCTGGGTTTTCGGCAATAAATTCCTCTCTTTTAAATTTTTTGGTTGTTTTTCTTTTTAAGTTCCTCCCGCCCCAATTGCAATCAGGGCAAGGCTCGCCTTCTTTCTGGACGGCGACCTCTAATTTGATGAAGGCCTAAATTGCCTCGCCAATCAGGCTTTTTGTTATTGAAGTAATCGGCGCGATAAGAATAAGCATAATCAGCGCCACCGTGATGAAAGTTAATCTGTTGGTGGCATTGGCGATTTCCAAAATTTCTTGCTGGGGCTTTGCCGCGGAAATCATCCCGACAATTTTTTCGTCCGCATCTCGCATGGGCAAATAACTCGCCAGAAACGGCCGTGATAAAAATTCAACGCGAAGCGTTACCGGCTCCCCTTTTTTCAAAATGCTGTCTTTGACTTCGCTGTCAGCTTCTTTGATGCCGACGCTTCTGGTGCGGCCGTCAGGATTTAAGACAGTAGTGGCAACTCGCGTTTCATCTTCAAAAACCGACATTTCTAGGCCAGTTATCTTTTTTATGCCATCAACCATCGCGTTATCAAGGGGAAAGCCGGTAATAATCGCCCCTTTTATTTTCCCGTCAATGATAACAGGAGCGCTGGCGCGGATTGAAAATTTCTCTGCCGGGCTCGCTTCTATTGTTGCAAATGAATTCCCTTTAAGGGCCTCGCCAACTGCCCGCTCCCCGGAAACATTGTCTTCTTTTTGGGTCAAGGCATGCGCCCGCAGTATAACATCGGCGTTCCCGTCAACTACCACGAGAAAACCGAGATGTTCTTTTTCTAAATAATTTGACGCCGCCTGCTCCAAATCCAAAAAATTGTTCTTTGTCAAGGCATCTTTTATATCGTTTTGTCCGACGATAAACCGCGCCTTTGCCAATGACTCTTCTTTGAGGCGCAAAATGGCGAAGTCCAAAACTTTTGCGTTTGTCAAAAGATTTGATTTTGTGGTTGATTCTATGTTAACAAGGAAAATAGTTGAAAAAGCGAGCGTTACAACAACGGCCATAAAAAATGTTGTTGCCACAAAAACGAGAATGATGCTCTCTTTAAGCCGCATTCTAAGGTACTGCCATATCCACCATGCTAAAGTTAAAAACCCTCCAATTTCAAAAATATGGCCGATAATCCAAATAAAATTAGTCGAACCATGCCGATAGAAAATGGAGAAAAAAGCAGCAATAGAAAGCAATAAAAACCCTGCCCAGAACGGAATAAGCGTTCTATTGAATTCTGTTTTATAGCGACGATATGATAAAAATGCAATTGCAGACAGTCCAATAAAAACCAGCGTGTTAAGGGGAATGAGAAAAGTGGCAAAAGCGGGCAGGATAATAATTGCCTTTATGCCGAGGGGCTTTGCCTCTAAAAGAAAACTGATTATGATAATCAACAATCCCAGAAAGCAGACAGTGAAAGCAATGTAGCTGGCCAAATCGCCGCTTATATTAAAGCTATGAATAATTTGCCAGAGAGATAAGACGGCAAAGCCAATTGCGCGCAGCATGACGGCTTTTTCCCGGCGAATAAAATAAGCGTCAAAAAGAAGCCAAGCCACAGTCAAAAAAACCAAAGCGCCCAATAATTCAAGACCAAAATGAAGATTATTTAATAAGAAAAATGATGACATATTCTACTTACTTATTCTGCCTACTTATTCTGCTTACTTATATTATATGACATTTTCAGCGAATAATCATCTCGGACCTATCCACAAGCATTTTTTCGTTTAACACGCCCATAAAAATATCTTTTATCGCGCCGTTTTTGTCTAAAAAATAAGTAATTGGCAAATTTCTAGCCCGATAAATCTCGCTTATCGCCCCCTTTTCATCCAATAAAACATTTAACTGATAGCCGCCCCTTTTTATGAAATTAGAAACCGCGCTTTTATCTTCCTGGCTATTAATAGTCAGGATTTTGAATAAAATCCCTGCCTCGCCGGCAGGCAAGCTCTTGTTTTTAGATAAAAAGTCATCGAAAATTTTGATTTGATCTGCCGATGCCGAATTCCACGTTGTCCAAAATGTTATAACAAGGGGCGAACCAAGAAAATCCGACAATTTAATTTTATTGCCAGCCAAATCCGGCAATTCAAAAAACGGCGCTTCTTTATTCAGGCTGGCGACTGCGTCTTTATCTTCGTATGTTTTCACGCTTACTTCCTGCGTTATTTCTTTGATAAAAACGCCGCCTATCAGCCGTAAAATAAGTAAAATAAGAAATAGCAAGATAATTATCCCGATGATTATTAAAAACCATTTGATATATTTTAAAAACGGCCGCGATTGTATGTTTTGTATGTCGGATTTAGATTGTGTATACTGCGTATTAAAAGGCATATATTTTTAAATTTTTAATTTTTCTAAAATATCTTCAAAAAATCCTCTCATTTTTCCTCTTTTGGTTAAAGTAAAATCAAAATTTATAAAGCCGGGCTCATTTAAAACGAAATTGCTTGTCCTGACTCGCATAAAGCCGGTTTTTTGAACCAATAATTGATATTTTCCCGCCGGCAAAGCCATTTCATACTCACCATTTTCAAAAGTCGTCGCCGGATTCTCTTCGCCATAATTCTCTGATTGCCAGCGGATGAATGACTGGCTATCCTCACTCCAGACCAGAATATTTATTTTCGCTCCTTCAATCGATTTAATCGCGCCGTTTTCATCAGCAAAAAAAATTTTTCCTTTTGGAATTACCTTAAAAGAACCAAGTTCTTTATCGTTAGTAATGTTTCCGAGCGCGTCGCTGGCGGTTATTAACACAGACGAGCCGGAAGCGTCAAAACCAATTTCCGCTTCCCAAAGACTGGTGGCTTTATTTTTTGAAAGGTCTATTTTTTTATCGCTGATTGTCAAAAATGCTTCTTTGGTATCTGCTTCAAGAGAAATGGTGAATTTTATTTTGCTTCCCGCGACAATTTCGAAATTTTCTCCTTTGGGTAAAAAAATCAAGGAGTCGCGGGAAACAGTGTAACTCCCGATTCTTGGCGGCGTTGTGTCAACAATAATTTTTTCAAATATCGTTTTTGAAATGTTTCCGACGGCATCAATCGCCCTTACGCCGAAATTATATTCCCCGTCTTCCAATTCAAATGGATGCCGAATTACAAAAAAAGCATTTTTTTCCAAATAACCTTTTGTAATTGCCGCCTTAAACCAATTTTGGGCATCAATACTGTATTCAATAAACTGGACCCCCGAAAGATCGTCAGTCGCGCTGCCGGAAAAAAATAATTTGATTCTGCCCACCGAAAGAGGGCCTGTAAGATCAAGATTTATTTTAGGGAGAATATTATCGATAAAAAGTTTCTCAATATTAGCTGATGCATCAGCTAATCCGTCACTAGCAATTACTTCCAGTTCATATTCACCTCCCGAAAAATTTAAAGCATCAAATTTAAAAGTGTCAATAGTCAAATTTTGGGCCAAGGAAATCCACTTTTTATTTTTAAGACGGCACAAAACCTGAAAAGTAAGCTTGTCGCCGTCTTCATCGAAGGCTCGCCATTTTATTTCTCTCGTCCCTCCTATGAAATCTCCCCTTTGAGGCGTTAAAACGGAAATCTTGGGCGGATTATCGGATACCGCAAAACCTTCTATTTTAGAAACATTGCCAGTGGCATCGGTGCTCGAAAGAAAATATCTATTTATGCCGCGGGTTAAAAAAGTCGCATTTTCAAAATTAAATTCCCCTTGTCCATTGGCAGCGGTTGTATATCTCCGATTATTGACAATGAATTCCAAATCGGCGCCGGCCTCGGCTTTTCCCGAAACATTAATCTGAATTCCCCCCAATTTAGAATCAGTATCCCTGCTGCTGTCAATCACTTCAGCCGGAAGAGGAGAAATAATCTTTGGTGGAATCGGCGGCACCGTGTCAATTATAAATGGTTTGAAAGTCCTGAAAATATTTTCTTTTTCGTCGCGCGCCTCAATAAATAAAATGTGCTTGCCGTCAATCAGGGGGGCGGAAAATTTTATTAAAAATTCTTCAAAGGAAGAATTAAATTTCCCGTCAGCGGCTTCGGCGCTTAACCACTCTTCTCTCCCCAAAGAATATCTCAAAGAAACGATTTTATTTTCCGAGATTCTGACATTCCCTTTAAATGCGGGCGCGGCAACATCTAATAAATAATTGGCGGGAATATTAATATAAAATAAAATATCGTTTTTTATAGCAAATTTTTCCGAAACAATTTCCGATTTCGCTGTTCCGTCGTCAACGACTACTCTCAAACGATAATTATCGCTATCGAAAAGCTCGGCGGTATTCAGCTCATACCAATTCTTTAAAAGACCCTTGGAGAAAGAATCCCAATTTTTCCCTCCGTCAATGGAATAAAAAAGAGCGTAAACTAATTTATCGTTATTCAAATCAAAAGCCTTCCATTCAAGCCTTGTTATGCCCGAAATTTCTCCGTTCGGGCCGGATATTCTAGAAATTTCTGGCGGACTGTTTAATTTTACCGTTATAATTCTTTCATCGCTTTGAATGCCATCTTTGCCAAGACTCGAAAAAGTTAAAGTGTTATAGCCATAATTCGATGAGCTTAAAATAATATCTTTAAACGCGAAATCCCCGTTATCTCCGGGTTTAATAATGAATTTCTCTTTTTTATTAAAAATAAAAGTGACTTCTTTTGCCGAAGGAGCATTCCCCTGAATGTCAATTTTGGGATCACTTACGACCTCGTTATCCACCATATTTTTAATGGTAGGCGGAGACGGACCCAAACGGCTAACCAAAAAGGTTTCGCCGGAAGTAATTTTTTCTCCCGTGTTGCCGACTAAATCTTTTCCTTTAATCAAGATAGTGGCGGCACCCAAATAACCCTTTAGGGCGGTATAAGAAGCCGAAAAATTTTTGCCAAAGCCATCTACCAAAAGCGGTTGAGCTTCGGCGCCAGCTTGGATAATTTGAACTTCTGGAGCTTGCTTCAAATCTTCCGAAGAAGTAATTTTTAAATTTATCTTATCTTTTTCTTTGATCGAATCTCCAGCAAAAGAAAGGGCGACTTCGAAAGTGGGAGGGGTGTTATCAATAGCAAAAAGGCGAGAAATTACTTCACCCTTAGCATCGGCATTATCTATCACGATTATTTTTAATTTATAATTTTTGCCGTCGGGAAAATTATTTGTGTCAAAAATATACTTTTCTGAGTTGGGTTCGTCTTTGGCCAACTCCTTCCAAATAGTTCCGCCGTCATTCGAGAGATAAAAATTAATCGGGAATTGTTTTAACCCGTAAGGAGGGTTATTCGGATCACTAGCCGAATAAGATATGGTTTTTTTGCCAGACCAAATTGATTCTTGGGGAAGGCCAATAAAATCCACGAGCGGCGCCGCGTTTTGAAAAACAGGAGCAGCGCCGCCGGGAACATGGATTATTGTAGGCTCGGGAGCTATTACTGTGAATATTGGCGCTGACCAGGTTGGAAGGGGTATTCCTCCTGGCTGGTTGCCGTAAAATCCGCACATCAAACCTGTGCCGTCGGGGTTTGTATAAAATTCCGCTCCAATGGAATACACTTCCAATCCCACTACCAAGTTAAGCTGGTCCGTGTAGGTTCCACTGGAAATCTCTTCGCTGGTGGGAATTACAGTAGGCGATATATAACCATAACTCGTGCCTAGCGAATCCGCGTAGTAAAGATATTTAATTGAGGCGGGCACAAAGCTGTCATTACACGCGCCGAAAGGGTAGTCCCCCTGCGAAAAGCCGGGTATTTGAAAAGTCTGAGTTATGGGACTCGTTACCTCGCCCGAGGGATCAATGGTAGTATAATTGCCCGCGAGAGCCAAAGACGGAAAAACTAAAAATATAGATAGTAAAATCAGTATCTTTTTCTTATCGTTCATTGTATTAATTATAACCTAAGAGAGAAATGCTTGTAGTATAACTTCCGGCCCAAACAAAATAATAAGGCCAGGTTGCGGCGGCCAAGACGATTGCCCAAAAGAATGGAGTTCTATAAGAGAATTTATCTTTCAAACTCAAAAATTATTTTCTTCTTGCTGACATTGCCGAAAATTATCAATTTTAATTTCTCCGCCTTTTCGTCTACGCCGGTAAATGTAATGTAGCCCTCTCTAATGGTTCTGGGAAAAGATTCTTTGCCCCAGAGGAAATCCTTTATATCGCCAAGATAGAAACTAGCGCCTTTGTCCATTTCATATTGATTTCCCTTGTCGTCTTCCAGACCTATAAATAAAATCTCGGTTGTAACACTGCTGGTGTTAAAAACTTTCAAATTGGTGGCTACGTAATTTTTACTTATTCTGTTATTGTTTTGGTCTAATTCAAGCGTTTGGAATGCGCCCTTCCGAATATTGTATAAAGTTACTTCTAAGTCGCCCATCTGCGCTACGCCGCCGACTGCAAAGGTGCCAACAAGCTCTCCTTTTTCCGCTTCGGCAAAAATATTTATTTTTCCCCCCTCTTTCCCGTCCCCCGCTGGCTTTTGAATATCGCCTGTATCGCCGCGGAAAAAGCTGAAATAAGATAATCCTCCCGCTATTACCAATAAAATAACAACCGCGGCCGGCACAATAAATTTGTTTTTGTTATGCAGCCAGAGAACGGCAGATTTTGTTGTGTTTATAATTATATTTACAATATTCTTCAATTTTTCCATAGCATTAAAAATTATTAATCAATGAATAATCTATTTTTGTTTTCAACTCATAGCAAGTTTATTCTATTCTTAGCGCAAACAAGGCATTGTCGCTTCTTAATATTGCCGCCAGTGTCATCCTGAGTCCGCCCGTCAGCGGATGAAGGATCTCATCAATAGTGCAAGATTATGAGATTCTTCGCTCCGCTCAGAATGACAATCCAAGAAAAACTCGCTACGAGTTCATTCCCCTTGTATTATACCGATTTGTTAGACCCGAAGCAATAAGGAGATGTGGATAATTATTTTGGGAAACTCTCTACGGCATTCAAAAATTGCCTGATTTTAGATTCCAGCGAGGGATCGTTTTTCAATGCTTCATTGGCATAAAACTTAGCTTGCTCAATATCGCCGGCATTAGCATATAACTGCGCCAAAAGAAGAGAGGTTGCCACAAGACGCGTGTCTAAACGATAAACTTTCTCCAGAAATGGAATTGAACTTTCGCCGCGAGCTCTTGCCATGTCTAAAATATTCTGCATCCGGTCAGAATCAAGGCGGCTACTCGGCCCGCTGTAATCAAGGGCTATTTTCCGCAAAGCTTCGTAAGCTTTATCGTAATCACCAAGCGCTGCGTAAAAAAGCGGTTTGCTATAAAAAACATTGAGGTCGTGCCGCCCGACGCTAATTAAAAGTTTCTCGGCTTTCTCAATCGCGCTGATTGCTTCTGCCAGATTTCCGCTTTTTGCCAAAGCATTGGCCATTACAGGATAAAGATAAATATAATTGGGCGCGAATTCAATTGCCCGACGATATTGTTCAAGCGCCTTTTCCAGCATAGCAGAATCCCGCTCAACATCGCCAAGGCCGTAGTAAAGCTGACCCAGCAAAATATTGTGTTTAATCTTCAAATTCTTTGCAGGATTTTCTTCAACCTGTTTTTCCATTTCGCTAATGGCTAACAAATAAAGATTTTTAACATCGGGGTTCTTCAGGGATTCCGGATTTGACGGCGCGTAAAGCATATTCATGGCAAGATATTCCCTAATTTCCTCTCTGCCGATGGTGCCGCCGCTTAATGACAAGGCTTTTTCAAAATTTTCTTTTGCCTCAACATATTGATTCTGACTCAACGCTCCTAGAACTCCAATCAAGCTCTTGGTGGACAAAAGGGGCCTAATATTTAGCAGGACAATAAATAGTATAGCAATAAGAGTTGCGCCGATAAGTCCGGCCGCCTGGAAAAAAGAAACGGATTTTGTTATCTGCCTTTGCTGCTGCCTTTTGGCCTCCCTCTTTTTCTTTTTGGATAATTTTTTGTATTCAAAAAGAGAAATACTATTTGGCTCGGATGACGAAAACACATGACGACTCAACCAGCTTTCATTTGTTGAAAAACTTACAACAGACAAAAAGGCCAACATAATTATTACCATTAAATATGTGGCTAAAGTATCAAAGACAAAAAACATCTGAATGCCGTAGGCAACAAACATGCCTATAAATATGGCGACGCCTGCTTTTGAGAGTAAATTCTGTTTTAATCCGCGAATTATCGCCCAGAAAATTGCCGCGATTACAAAAAGATAGGCCAAA
Organism: uncultured Candidatus Saccharibacteria bacterium; assembly: GCA_964474765.1. Lineage (GTDB taxonomy): Bacteria > Patescibacteriota > Minisyncoccia > Portnoybacterales. The sequence continues at coordinate 1,244 of CAYYTW010000031.1, read as the reverse complement.
AAACCAATGATACCCGTTGAACTTAACCACTCAAAGGGCATGCTGTGAGTTCTGTCAAACCACGGCTCATTGCCAAACATATGAGGGTCGTAATTCTTTGCGTAAGGAATGATAAAATTACCAACACCCCAGCCCAAAACCGGACGCTGTTTAAATGATTCAAATGCCATTTTCCAAATAGTAAATCGAGATTGGACAGTCTGCCCTTCGAGAGAAATATTTGAAAAGCGGGAAATAACACTGTTGTTTTTTATAAAAGAAACCTCCTTAAATATATTTAACAAAATGGGGATTAATACCAAAAGGATGATAAGGCCGCCGATAACAAGTTTTTTCTTTTTTCCTTGAGCGATAAAAAACCATAGAACGAACAGGATGCTCGAGCCAGCTAAAATACCCAAGAAGCCGCCCCGAGATCCAGTTAAGAAAAAAATAGCCAGCTCAAAGAAAAAAAGAAAACCAAACAGCCATTTTAGAATTACGGAGCGACTATTCAGCCATAAAAACAAAACCAGAAAAATATTAAATGTGAGATAAGCTGCCACATAAAGAGGATTTCCCAGGGTAGACATTATGCGCGTCCCTCCCCCGAAACCAGTGAGGCCAAAATACTCGAAAAGACCATAAAGGGCTAGAAAAAAACTGGCGGCAATAGATATTCCGAAAAGAATAAACCACTCTTTGCGAGTTTTGAAGGTTCCGGCCAAGATAAAAAACAAAACGAGCAGATGCAAGTAAGTTATTAGGCCCTCCATCCGCTCAAAATTTGACCAGAAACTATTCCTGAAATCAGCGCCAAAAACAGCGGAAAGAAAAATGATAGCGATAAAAAAAGAAAAGGAGATGCTGATCAAGTTAAATTTCGGCCAGTATTTTTTTCCGCCAGAGGTGGATCCGCCTTTGGCGGAGAAATCAATCAATAAAAGACCAACCCAAGCCGCCGCCATAATCTCAACAATGCCGCGGAACAAAAAATTTTTTCCGGTAATAAATGGAAAAAATAAACTGTTAGCTATATACAATAAACAAAAAGGCAGGATATAGGATCCAATTCGCACAACCCAATAAAGAATTTTTTCTATATTTGTCGTCATAATTGCTATAGCATACGGGCCTATAGTAATAGTTGCCTAGCTGTATTATAAGTAAGATGATGAAATATAACAAGGATATGTATTACCACACCATTTATGCATAATGCCAGATACATTCTGGACTCCTTGAGACCATAATCTCATGGCGTT
>CAYYTW010000030.1:0-13816 GCA_964474765.1 uncultured Candidatus Saccharibacteria bacterium | reverse complement strand
ACGCCATGAGATTATGGTCTCAAGGAGTCCAGAATGTATCTGGCATTATGCAGGAATTTTGTATCCTCTTTGCCAAAGATCTCGACTGAGCTCGGCCGAAGTCCAGTGGGGTTCGGGTTATTTTATAATTTTTTAAAACACCTCGTCTTGCCCCGTTAGCGGCCACGCTAAGCGGGGCCGCTTGTGGGGTCAATATGAAAATACTTGCACGTCTTTTTTTTATTGTCCTTTTTTTATTTTTACTCATAATATCCGGCGTTTCTTCCAACGGCCGGCTGGTTTCTGTTTGTTTGGCCGACGCGCCGCCAGTCATCATCAACGAGGTCGCGTGGATGGGGACCAATAATCAATATGACGAATGGATTGAACTTTATAATAACAGCAATGAGAGCATCGATCTTAAGGACTGGAAAATACTTACCCCCAACGACAAAGATCCAAACTTAATTCTATTCACGATAGACAACACAGACAAGAATGCGTGCATCAATCTGATCATAGACGCAAAGGGATTTTTCCTGATAAAACGAATTACAGACAGCGCTCCCGGTGATACCGTTTCCAATAAAAAAGCAGATTGCACCGGTTCTTTCGGAGGGTCGGGATTATCTGATAGTGGCGAGCGCATCGAACTTAAAGACGACTCGGATGTTTTAATAGACTCTCTTGGCTGTTCTTCTGGTTGGTTCGCTGGCAGTAACAAAGAAGACAAAATCAATAAATACTCAATGGAAAGGAAAAATCCCGCGTTATCTGGCAATGATTCTTTAAATTGGCAAAACAGCGCCGTGGTCGGCGGAACGCCGAAAGCGCAGAATAGCTCTGGCGCGCCTCCCGCACAAGACGCCAGCGAATCATCAATAGAAATGTCGGACGAAACAGAGTCAACAATCGCAACCTCGACATCAACTCCGGCCTCAAATGATCATTCACCTGTTGCCAGCGCCGGGCTGGATATAATCGCTTTGGTTAATCAAAATATTGCTTTTGACACGATTCAATCGTCGGACCCGGACGGCGACTCTTTAACTTATCGCTGGAATTTCGGCGACGGAGCAACCTCTGACAAGCCTAAGCCCAACCATTCTTATCAATATCCCGGCACCTATATCGCCGTCCTTGAAGTCGCTGACGAGAAAAACAGCTCTTCAGATCAGTTAACAGTTACTGTTTATTCCAACGCGATTATCATCAGCGAATTCATGCCGGCTCCTACCGGCGCCGACCAAGACAACGAATGGATTGAGCTTTATAACGACTCCGGCCAAATGGTTGATTTGTCTAAATGGCAGGTGGATGATGTTGAAGGTGGCAGCAAACCATTCGCCCTGCCAAAGAATACTCTGCTGGCCGGACATCAATATTTAGTTCTTCAGCGCCCGACAACAAAAATAGCGCTTAATAACGACACGGACAGCGTCCGGCTGATTTATCCCACTGGCCAGGTGGCTCAAGAAATTAAATACACAACGACAAAAGAGGACCAATCCGTTAGCTTGGCCGGGAGCCGCCAATATCTTTGGAGCGCCGCGCCAACGCCCGGCGGCCCCAACTTTATCAGTGCTGACCAGCAAAAAATCAACAACCAAATATCGGCCGCCATCACTCAGCCGGGAGAAAATACAGAATCCATTCAAAGTGTCATTCCACAAGAAGCCGTCCTGACCGTTGCTCAAGAAGTGCCAACCTGTAACTTGACGCCGCAAACATCCATTTCCGCGCCTCAAAAAGAAATCTCGTCTTTTTCTAAAAAGAGCGACAAGACAAACAACCAAACCGCTTCCCTGACTGAAACCATCAAATCATCTCCCGCGACAACGCTTCTTTTTATAATCGCTTTTGGCGTCCTGGCAGGATTAGGATTGATAAAAATCAGACGAAGAAGGGGAATATAAGACTGCCTGACTTCTCCCGTTGTTATTCTAAAATTCTCAAGAACATTAGAATAAGAACCTGTTTGTTTTGTTCGCAGAACATTGTTTTTTCATTTCATTCGAAAATAAGAAATCGCCTCGCTATACCGGGGCGTTTTCGTTTGGCGCTTGACTTTTGTTGATGTCGCAAATTAAGATTGCGATATATTTATTTTTATTAAAAACATGAAAAACAAATCTAATTTTGAACAAAAAAACCTCCGGCAAATTTTTGCCAAAAGCCTGGATTTTTAAATCGGCGGGATGTTCAAGGATTTTGTATTTCATCTTTTAAATTTTGACACCACGTCCTGGCAGTGGTTGTCCCGCCGCCAGACGGCACGCCAAGCGCAGCAAGGCAGAAAGAGGAAGATACCGCTGGCGCAAGCCAGCGGAGCTTCATATCGCCGACATTGTTCTTCTTGCATTCCATCACTGCTTAGAATTACAAAATCTTGACAAAACAACGTTTTTAAGGTTAATATGAGAGCGTTCAATGAACATTGAAAATAAAAAAGATGTGATTAAAAATGGGCGAGAAATGGGCGAGAAATGGAGGAAAAGAAATGAAGCCGAAAAGAATAAGATTTCACGGTCGAGGCGGCCAAGGCACGGTCATTGCTTCCATTTTATTAGGAAAAGCTTTACTTGCGAAAGGAATAAAGGCAATGCTTTCTATGCCTTGGTTCGGCGTAGAAAGGCGCGGAGCGCCAGTATCAGCATTTTTATACATCGGCACGACCAGCGCCCGCTATGCGATTACCAAGCCAGACTTCCTAGTTATTCTTCATCCGGCGCTTGTCAGCCCGGAAGTCGTTCAAGGACTTAAAAAGAACGGGGTAATTGTTATCAATACAGACAAACGACCGGAAGATTTCTTTTATCTCGGTCCGTTTATAATCGCCACGGTCAACGCAGAGCAAATTGCTATCGATTACGGAATCCCTGCCGTCAATACAGCCATTCTGGGCGCAGTTGCAAAATCCTCTGGTGTAATTTCTCTGGAAAATCTAGCTGAGGCAATCATAAAAATCGAAGAAATTCCCAAGCCCGAAAGGAATATCGCGGCCGCCAAAGAAGCTTTTTCGCAAACCGTGATTGCCAGATCAACAATCAATGCCAAAATAGCCGAGGTACAGCCGAAACAGAATAAGGAATACGACCCAAATCTCCTAGAGATGACAAAATTCATAACCATCACTTTAACCGACACAAGCGATGTCTACACCGGTTGCTGGCGAGTAAATAGGCCTGTTATTGATAAAGCGCTATGCAAGAAGTGCAAAAATAATCCGCGCTGCGAACTTTTTTGCCCGGATATGGCAGTCATAATTAAAAATGACTGCGGCGTAGAGATAGATTACAAGTATTGCAAGGGTTGCGGAATTTGCGCCAAAGAATGTCCGTTTAAGGCCATTTTGATGGTTCCTGGAACCGAAGCGGCTGAAATTAAGAACAGCGACTTCGGTGCAGTGGAGGATGACAATGAAAAATAGAATAAAAAAGAGAAAAATAGATATTCAATACCTTTCCGGCAACTCGGCAGCCGCGCTTGGGGCTATCCGAGCGCGGATACAGGCATGCGTTGCTTATCCAATTACGCCGGCGACTTCGATATCCGAAGACATCGTCAAAGCGGCGCAAGAAGAAAAGCTTAGGGCAAGAGTGGTCTGTGCCGAGTCCGAACACTCGGTCATGGCCATCCTTAGGGGCATTGCCTGGACCGGCAAACGCGTTTTCACCGCCACCTCTTCCCAAGGATTGGCTTTGATGGGCGAGATGGTATGTTGGGTAACTGGAGAGCGTCTGCCGATTGTCATGATCAATGTCAATCGGGCGCTCGGCGGTCCCTGGATTCTTTACGCCGACTTCAGCGATAGCGACTCTTTGAAAGACAGCGGCTGGATCCAATTGCATTGCGCCAATGCCCAAGAGGCATTGGACAACACAATTATGGCTTTTAAGCTGGCGGAGGCATTATCTCTTCCGGTAATGGTTAATGAAGAAGGGTTTGTTCTTTCTCACGCTTACCAACCGGTTGCTGTTCCCAGTCAAAACGAAATTGATGTCTTTCTGCCGCCCTACAAAATGGATCCACGCCGCGTTCTGGACCCGTCAAACCCTCGAGCTTTCAGCGGAATCACCCTGCCGGATCAATTCGCGGAAATACGCTATCAAATTCATGAAACCATGCTTCAAGCGCCAGCAGAAATGCGGAAAATTGCGAAAGAATATCAAAAAATTGTCGGCCGAAGAATTGCCATTGAAACAGAGGCCGGTAATCTTGAAAAATGCCACACTGTTCTTGTCGGTCGGGGCGTCATCACAGAAACGATGAAAGAAATTGTCGCCAAAAATCCAGACATCGGCCTGATTAAAATCAAGATGTTCCGGCCATTTCCGAAAGAGGCGCTGGAAAAAACTCTTGGCAAACGGCTTACCAATGGTCAGCCAATCAAGAAGATAGTTGTCATTGACCGCGGTATGTCTCCCGGCCAAGGCAGTCCGGTTTGGACAGAGTTTCGTTCCTGGCTTTACAGCTTCTGGCGTCGCGACACCTTTTCGCAATTGCCGCGTGTTCTAAACTACATTACCGGCTTAGGCGGCCAAGATATTACACCGGAAGTTGTCGAAAATATCGTCCGGAATGCCGCCGAAAACGATAACGACCAAGAGCCAATTTGCTGGAGACGATAAAATGGATGAAATTAGAAAAAATCCCAAAAAAAAATGCTTGCTTGCGGCCGGGCACACGGCTTGTGCTGGTTGCGGCTTAGCTCTTATCTTAAAATATATCATTGAGACTCTCGGCAAGAACTCTGTTTTGGTCGTTCCGGCCTGTTGCCTGACAGTTGTGTCCGGAAATAATTTGCGGACCTGCGTGCCAATTCCTCTCTTGCACACTCCATTTGAAACTGCGGCTGTGACAGCCGAAGGCGTAAAGATCGGGTTTGAAATTGACGGCAAAGAAATAACGGTAGTTGCGTTAGCCGGCGACGGCGGGACATTTGATATCGGACTTCAAGCTCTTTCCGGAGCCGCGGAAAGAGGCGCTGACATTATCTACATCTGCTACGACAATGAAGCCTATATGAACACCGGCATCCAGCGGTCTGGCGCGACTCCCAGGGGCGCGATTACTGCGACTACGCCGGGAGGATGCCTCACCTGGAAAAAAAACATGCCGGAAATCGTGGCGGCGCATCGAGTTCCTTATGTGGCGGTTGCTTCAATCGCCTGGCCGGATGACTTTAAAAAGAAAATCTTAATGGCCAAAAAGATGAAGGGATTCAAATATATCCAGGTCTTTAGCCCCTGCCAAGCCGGCCAGAAGTTTCCCTCCGACCTAACCATCGAGGCGGCAGAATTGGCGGTAAAGACCGGTGTTTATCCGGTTTTTGAAATCATCGAAGGAAAAATAATTGGGGAAACGATGAGGCCTAAACCGGATGCCATACTAGAACCGATAGAAAAATATTTAAACCTTCAGGGCCGCTTCCGGCATTTGAAAGAAGCTGATATCAAAGCGATCCAAAAAAGGGTTATCGAAGAACGGATCGCGTTTCTGAAAAGAGCCGGCCTCGAACCGCCCGCCAGCAACGCTTAAGCGTAGCTTTGGCGGGCAGGCCGGACCTCAGCTATTTGTTAAACTAAAAAACTAAATTAAAAAAATAAAACGCCCTGTGCGCATTCGCCGGGGCGATTTTTTGTGCAGTTTGTTTTTTATAAAATCTTCTCTTTTCTTTAAACTAAGAACTAAACACACAAAACTCCGCTATTAACCAGAGGTTGCGCAAAATTAAAAATTTTGCAATAGCGGAGTTTTGTGCAAGAATTAATTTGTTAATTTCTTCTACGTTTTTTAGATTTTGATTACCGGAATATCGGTCATTTTATTTCTGATTTCCTCTCGTACGATGGCGCTCTCGTCCCAAGGAATTTTCTTGCCATTTTTCACATTCATCCAAGTTTCGCCGCCTTTGCCGGCAAACAAAATTAAATCGCCTGGCTGAGCCAAATCAACGGCTGTTCTAATCGCCTTCCGGCGGTCAACAATTTTAAAAACATTCTTTTTCAAAATGCGTTCTTTGTTTTTCATGACGCCCGTCAAAATTTCATCGATTATTTTACCGGGCCTCTCGTCGCCCGAGTCGTCGGTTGTAACAATCACTATATCCGTGTATTTATCGGCAACTTCGCCCATCGCCGGACGGCGCCATTTGTCGCGGCCGCTGCCGGCTGAACCGAAAACAACGATTATTCTTTTGGGTTTAAAAATTTTTACTGTTTTCAAAACGCTCTCTAAACTGACCGGCTCATGTGCGTAGTCAACGATTGCGGTAAAATCTTGCTCCTCGTCAATAATTTCCATCCGGCCGGGGACCGTTTTGGCCAAAGCTAAAGCCCTTTTAATCTGCTCAATTTTCAATCCTTGCGACAAAGCAACGCAGATTGCGGCAGCGGCATTATGAACATTGAATTCGCCGATTAACGGCAGTTCAAATTTCTCGCCATCAAAAACAAAGATAGTCTTGCCGGACAATACCTTAATATCATAAATACGATGTTTGTTTTCCAGCATCGCGACCCGATAACCCGAAGTCCGACATTCGGCGCAATATCCGTATCGCCGCCTTATCGGAACCGCCAGAAAACGCTCGACATTTTCGTCATCCAAATTATAGACACCGATTCCATCTTTTCTTTGCGCCACTTTTTCAAACAGTTTTAACTTGGTTGCCCGATAATTCTCGAAGCTGCCGTGACGCTCGATGTGTTCAAAAGACAAATTGGTGAAAACGGCAATTCTATAATTAATCAACCGATGTCGGTGCTGCAAAATTCCCTCCGAGGAGGTTTCAATGACCGCGTACTTGCAATCGGCCTTAACCATCCGACGCAACAATTTTTGCAGCTTAAACCGGCCCAGCATCGTCTGTTTATATTCATTAATCCACTCTTCGTTGCCGATGCGAAAATTGACCGTTGTCGCCATGCCGGTTTTTAAACCGCAGTAATTCAAAATCTGCGCGATCAAATTGCAGGTCGTCGTCTTGCCCTTGGTTCCGGTAACGCCGATAACTATCAACTTTCCGGACGGAAAACGATAAATCGACGCGCCAAGATAGGCGAGAGCAAGATGATACCAACCAATAAACCATTCCGGAATAAATTTTTTAATAAAACTCTTCACTTAATGTCTAATTCCCAATTACTATAATTATTCTATGGAATACTCAATAACCAAACCAGAATACCGGAAAAATTCACAAAACCCAATGTCTAATTGCGATTTGGATATTGGTTATTTGTTCGGATTTCTGGTTTGGGATTTGGGATTTTACTAAGCAAATTAGAGCAATCAGAATAATTTCTTTGCTACTTTATAAATCTCATACCACGCCGGTCGAAACACATAATCCCACGCTCCGATATATTCAATTTCGCGCCCGCCGAATCCTTTTTTAAACCTCGTCACGCCCGGCCATTTTTCTTCATTAATACCCCAAAAATCATATTGCGCGCAATCACGCCTCTTGGCTTCTTTGATCTGCTCCCATTGCAATAAATACGGAACCATCAAACAGCGATGCTCGTTGGACGATCCGCCATGCAGATAGGTTGCCGTGTCGCCGAAAAAAGCAACTATATGCGCTGCAATAACTTTTTGTTCGCATTCGGCTAAAAATAGTTCTAGACATAAGTTGTCATTCTGAGCCGGGGGTGAAGAATCTTTTGCATGAGATCCTTCACCGTCAGCCGGCGGTTCGGGATGACAAACAAAAAACAGCTTTTTATAATGTTCTCTCGGGTGCAAACGAAACTCATCCCGCCGGCTTGTTTCTTTCGCCAGCTGCCAGAAATATTCTATATCTTTTTCCGGCCGGTCAGAGATCCTGACCTTAACGCCGTGTTTTTCAGCCACTCTTACATTATACCTTGTTTTTTGCTTCATCTCCGTCAACAACTCTTCTTTTGATTTGGTTAAATCTAAAACCAGCGTTTTTTTGATTCTTTGACCGCCCTCGGATTTTACAAAACCGGAGTCGGTCAAATATTTGGAGAAAGGTTCTCCTATAGGAGAACCTTTCTCCCGACTGTTGATTTCAATAAACGGCTCGGTTTTCAAAAATATCGCTTTTTCTTGTTCGGCAGCCTTCTTAATCTCATTAATAAATCTTTTCGAAATTCCATTGAAAATTGGAAATTGGTCATTGAAAATTCTAATGACAGGCCCTCCTGGGCAATACAAATAACTTTTGCCCAACGGCAAATCGTGCCGAACAATCATCGCCGCCCACTCATCGCCTCCGCTCAAACGCCAAATTTTTCTGCCTAAATTTTTTTGAAACTCGCCCCACTCCCAAGATTGCAAAAAAGAACCGCTGTTTTCAATCACAAAACGGTTCCAATCTAATTTTCCTTTTTCAGAGAAGGCGTTGTCCATAATGCGAATCTTGCCTGTCCGCTATCGCCTACGGTTCAAGCCGTTGGCAGACGGGCGAAAACGAATGCGAATTATACGAACAGTTTTAATCCGTTTGCATATTCCGCATATTAGTTCGTATTTTTCGCATTGTGTTAAGGTCGAATCCTGTTTAATAACCTCGGGAACGGAATAGAGGTACGCACGTGCTTTAAACCGCAAATCCAGGCTACCAGCCTTTCCAGGCCATAGCCGAAACCGGAATGAGGCACCGATCCGTATTTTCTCAAATCAAGATACCATTGAAAATTTTCGAGCGGCAAATTCTGCTCTTTAATCCGTTTAAGCAAAGTTTCGTAATCTTCTTCGCGCTGCGAACCGCCGATAATTTCTCCATATCCTTCCGGCGCCAGAAGATCGGAACAAAGAACAAAATTCTCGTTGCCATGTTCGCGTTTCATATAAAAAGCTTTAATCTCGGAAGGAAATTTTTCGACAAAAATCGGCTGGTCGTATCTCTTAGTAAGAATGGTTTCGTCACCCGCCCCCAAATCATCACCCCCGTTTATATCAGAACCCAGCTCTCGCAATTCTTTTATCGCTTCGAGATAAGACTTTCTCACGAAAGGCGGTTTTATTTTCTCAAGCACGCTCGTGTCGCGCCCCAACACTTTCAATTCTTCTTTATTCTTATCAAGCACCTTTTCGATTATACGAGCAATAAGCCTTTCCTGCGTCACTAAATTCTCCTCGTGTTCAACGAAGGCCATTTCCGCGTCCATCATCCAAAATTCAATCAGGTGGCGCCGGGTTTTTGATTTTTCCGCCCGAAAAACCGGCCCGAAGTCATAACACCGGCCAAACGAAAAAATAGCCGCCTCCAGATAAAGTTGTCCACTCTGGCTTAAATAAGCCGATTGCCCGAAATAATCAATCTCAAAAAGAGTGGTTGTCCCCTCGCAAGCGCTCGGCGTTAAGATGGGAGCGTCAATCCTGGTAAAATAATTATTGTCCAAAAATTCACAGGTTGCCTCAATAACGGTATGACGAATTTTCTGAATCACCCTTTGGCGCGGCGAGCGCAGCCAAAGATGCCGATTATCCAAGAGAAAATCCGCGCCATGCTCTTTTTTGGCAATCGGATATTCATCGGCAACATGGATAACTTTCAAGTCGCTCACCTGCATTTCATAACCATAAGGCGATCTCTCGTCTTTACGGATTACGCCGGATAATTCCGCAGAGGTTTCGGGCGTAATTCTCTGACAATCCTCCCATGTCCTCTCTGAAACATCGCTTTTGGAGACGACCGCCTGGATAAATCCATGCCCGTCGCGGCACTGCAAAAACCAGATCTTTCCCGAAGAGCGGAAATTTAATACCCACCCCTTAATTGTAACCGGCTTGTCCAGGTTTTCTTCGATATGCTCTTTGGTTAATAAAATATATTTTTCCATAGCTAAATTATGATTTTACGAAACCCGCGCCCTCCTTCTCTCGATTGAGGGGAGGATTAAGGAGGGGTGCCGATAAAATGTTTCATCAACACCTCCCTTCAATCCCCTCCTCGTCTGAGGAGGGGAAGCTGGGAAACACGCAATTCACAACGATATCTTTATTCTAAACGGTTTTTTAGAAAAACACAAAGAAAATTATTAATCGCCCCTTGCCAGAAAAGAAAATGCTTGATAGGATAAACACTGAATTAACCTTTCGATCGTCATCCTGAAAGAGCGCTTCTACCGTGCTCAGCGTAAATTGCGCGACTGAAGGATCTCACGAGATTCTTCGCTTCACTTTGTTTTGCTCAGAATGACATAACACAGCAATGCCTATATTAAATGCCGCCAAAAAAGCGATGAGACAAAATAAGCGCCGGAAAGCGCTGAATTCGCAATACAAGAAAAAAATGAAAGAGCCGATAAAAGAATTCAAGAAACTTCTTGCCGAAAAGAAAGCTGGCGAAGCGAAAAAATTACTGTCGCGGATTTATAAAGCTTTGGACAAATCGGCCAAGCATGGCACCATCAAGAAAAACACCGCCGCCCGAAGAAAATCGCGGCTGACAAAAATGGTTAATAAAATGGCGAGATAAACGATTTAAGATTTACGATTTAAGAATAAACGCCTCTCGGCGTTTTTCCGATACCGCACCTTTTCCTTAATTCATAAATCGTGATTCTTAATTCTCGTTCATATCTCCATCACCAACATCTCCAAGGCGGCTCGCGGCTCGATTCGCCCGGTTTTAACGGCCATATCCATCTCCACAAGGTGGCCGTAAATCTTCTTCAGCCCATCCAGACTGAAATTTTTTATTTGCTGAAAAGATTTTTTGATCACAAACGGATGAAGCTTGGTTCTTTGGGCCAACTCGGGATAAGAAATTCCTTTTTCAACCAGCTCTTTAATGACCAAAAGATTGCGAAACTGATAAGCAAACATCGTCAAAAGATAAATCGCGTTTTCACCTTCTTCAAAATGCTGATAAAGCAATCTTAGAGCGTTTTTTTTATTACGTTGAGCTAAAGCGTCAATCGTTTGAAAAACATTGGCGCTAATCTTGGTTTTTATTAAAGAGGCAATATCTTCTCCTCCTATTTTTCCTCCCATTTCTCCACTCTTCTTGAAAGCGATGAGCTTGTCGATTTCGTTGCTCGCCTGCCATAAATCTCCGCCGAGGCAAAAAGCTAACTCTTGAACCGCTCGTCGATCAATATTCCCGCCCCTCGCCTCAACCTCTTTCTTAATCCAATTCTCTAACTGGTTCCCCTCAAGACTTCCAAATTCCTGCGAAAGGACATCTTTGGCGGTTAAAAATTTAAACAGGCGGCTTTTTTTGTCGGGCGCTCTCTTTTCATAAACGACCACCATTACTTCCTGACTCTCGCGAAGATTCAGTTTTTTGAGATATTCAACGATTTTTTCCTGACTGTCCGGCTTTAGGCCAAACAAGTTTTCCGTCACAATCAATTTCTTTTCAGCGAACATCGGCTTAGTTTTTATAATCTCTTTTATATCGTCTAGTCCTCTTTCATTCAAATCCACCCTTAAAAAATTCAGCCCGCTTTGATGTTTGGTTTCATATTTCTCGATTATTCGATTCAGTTTCTGCCGGCTGCGAAAAGAATCGGAGCCGTATAAAAAAATGAGCATGCCAGAATTATTCTAATTGATCTAATTATTCTAAATAAATCCTAAGTTCCAATTCCGCATTGATTCCGAAAGAATACTCAATGCCCAAATCACAATGACCAATCAATGACTTAATGATTAAATGGTTTGACGGCTAAACTCTTGGTCATTGGTCATTGAGGCTTGGTCATTTGTTCGGAATTCTGGTTTGGTTATTGGTCGTTCTCTGATCTATCATCGTTACTCCGTACTCCATACAACGCTCTTTCCTGGTTCAATTATCTCAACCCAAATCTGTCCGGGCACAAATTCTATCTCGTTGCCCTGCTCGTCAAAAAAATACAGTTTGCTTTTCCGGTCCTTCTTATCTTTGCGCCAAACACCGTCAATTGTTTCTCCGTTGCGATAAATTGTTGCTTCGCCACCGCCCTCCACCTCAACATTATTATATTGGTCATCCAGTTTTTCAGAGGCCGTTCGTATAACCACCACGTTCTTGGCTTCAATTTGTTGACCGTTTATTTTGTCCGTTTCCGGCGTTCCGCCACGCCAGCGCAGATAGGAATTCTTTTCCGGATCATATCGATACTCAACGTTGTAGGGATAATTATAATTAATCTTCAATGTGCCCTGTTTCGGATTTCGGATTTCGGATTTCGGATTTTTTATATGCGGATATCCTTCAAATTCATTTTTCAAACGATAACCCAATTTATCCGCGCTGTTTAACAGCCGATTTATCGAAGAAAAACCATTGTGAGGAGCGGGGATGTCGGACTTTCTGTAAAAGGCATTGAAAGGATTTCTCAAGGCGTCAATATTATTCATGACGCCGGCATTAAGTTTATCGAGCGCGAAATGAGAACCGCCCCAATGAGCGTAAAGCGCGTCTATTCCCATCGTCAGCGGAATGAAACTATGACGGGCAGATCTGATACTGCCGATTTCCGCCGGGTTGCCGCAAACATAGATCGCCATTAAACGAGTGATGCTGTTCTGGACGACTTGCATTTCAAAAACCAGATCCGCGTCTTTCAAGCCGGATAAAGGCCGCGTTACCGGATCATTGGCCAGCATCACGGCGATCGGACGCCGGTTATAATCCGCGCAAGGCATCCCGCTGATCGGACTCAAGTTTGCGCCCGGCAGGTCCGAACTATCAACATTTAAAACCCGCGCCGTTAAATTGCTCGAGGGGCCGACATCAATAGTTCGTTTTTCTTGAACAAGAAACAAAAGGCCAACGAATAAAACGAGGCCAATAAAAATAATCGAGTTCTCTTTGCAAAAGTTACGCGCGCGAACGGAAACAAACCAAAACTTGTTTTTCCGCGATTTCCGGCTTTGATTAATTTTTCTGTTAATCTTTTTTTCCATTTTTCGGCAATCTTTTTAACAAACTGGAAAACTCCAATTTTTCAAAAAGCCGCCTCACGATTTCGGGATTGTAATCGCGCAACTCGCATTTTGACAAATCTAACCGAACCAAAACATCGGTTTTGATAGTCGCCAAATATTTGCTGAAAACCGCCTGCTCTTTGTATTCCTCAAGTTTATTGCCAATCTTTTGCGGCAATAAACCAACGTTTTCATAAAGATTTTCTATGGTCTTGTATTCTTTCAATAATTCGGCAGCTGTTTTGTCTCCTATTCCTGGCACGCCGGGGATGTTATCGGAAGGATCCCCTTTCAATCCTTTAAAGTCCGGCATTTGTTCAGGAGATAAACCATAACGGTCAAAAACGGCTTTTCTATCATAAAGAATCGTGTCGTTAATTCCTTTCTTTAGCGTATAGACTTTAACTTTTTCGTTGACTAATTGCAATGTGTCCAAATCGCCGGTGACGATAATCGTTTCCACGCTTTCCTTTTCTTCGCTGGCTTGGCGCGCTAAGGTTCCAATAACATCATCCGCCTCAAATCCCTGCTTTTCGTAAATCGGGATATTCAAAGCAGTCAAGACCTGCTTGACGCGGTTCAGCTGATCGTAGAGTTCTTGCGGCGCTTTGACTCTGGTCGCTTTATAATCCTTAAATTCCTCGTGCCGGAAAGTCGGCCCGGCCAAATCAAAAGTCGCGGCCACATAATCCGGCTTTAAATCATTTAACACCCTTAGCAAAATAGAAGTAAACCCGTAAACCGCGTTAACCAGCTCTCCTTTTTTGGTTGTCAGCTTTGGCAAAGCGTGATAGGCCCGATGCACCAGCGCGTTGCCGTCGATGAGAACTAATTTTTTCATAAATCGGTCTCCTCTTTTACATTATACCCCAATTCTCTTCATAAAAAAATCACCTGTATAATGCCACCCTATTCTGGACTCTTGAGGTATTTTAAAATTTGG
>CAYYTW010000029.1:0-13836 GCA_964474765.1 uncultured Candidatus Saccharibacteria bacterium | reverse complement strand
TTTTAAAATACCTCAAGAGTCCAGAATAGGGTGGCATTATACATTCGATTGACAAAATTTATGATATGGCATATCCTTTAATTAGACTTTAGTAAGGGTTAATTAGTTAAGCCGAGTCAGAGATTTATCTATTTTTAGTATATAATCGAAGGCCGGGATTAATTAGATTAACTTGATGTCTTTTTGGGGGTATCGCGGGGGCGGCAAGTCCGCCTTCGTCCCTCGACAAGTCCCTCGACAGTGAGCTCGGGACGGTCGAACCGCTCGGGACTTCGGAAGGGCAAGTCGGAAAGCGAGGTGATAATCTGTGGCCTTCGATCCAAATCAATCAAATTATCAGTCAAATCTTCCTCCGCGCCCGATGTTCCAGGGACGCTGGAAATGCGCTGAATGCGGAGCGGAAATAACTGAACTTCCTTTCAAACCGGCGGAAGACAGACCGGTTTACTGCCGCGACTGCCATCGCAACAAGCGACCGCCGAGAAGGTTTAACCGGTACTAATTTCAGATTTTGGCATACCAAAAATCAGATTTTGGCCTGCCAAAAATAAGATTTTTAAAACCAAAAACTCCCTCGTTATCGCGGGAGTTTTTGGTTTGTTGCAGAAGACTTGTGGAAAAGAGTTTGGTGAATAATGCCTTTTGACAACAAAAAAGACGTGAATCTTGGTATATTGCTGCCAACGCATTGGTTTTTAAAGATATTTCACTTGCTTTCTTCAGTCATTGCCAAACACCTTGATTCCATCACCGCCATCGTTGATTCGTCGTTCGTCGAGACATATTCCAAACACGATGAATGCGGTTCCGAATACTCCGGCCACAAGAAGAAAAACGGCTTTAAGCTGCATCAAATCATTAGACCTGTTGCTTAATAGGGTTTTGGCCACTTTTTTGAAAAATCGTTGGCTTAAAACAAAAGGTATTTCGGGACTCCAATTTCGGGACTCCAACTTGACAAGAACTGCCACATTTATTAAAATATATAAAGACTTGAAAAAATAATCATATTCCAAGGATACGAAAAATATGGGAACTAAAGAAAAAATCAATTTACCGATGGCAGAGTCGTCTTCGCAGCCGGATACAGGGCCGGGTATAGGGCCGGATATGAGCAATATGAAATGGTTCGATTTTCTCCTTGACCTTTCGGAAAAAGGAGGGCTCAAAAACGCAGCCATCAACGGTCCGTCCCTGCGCGACGAACAGTGCAAAGGGCGCACAGCCGAAGGCACAATATTCCACATCTGGCGGACGAGCACGTTTTTCATCCTTGACATGGATAAGAAAGACGATCATCTGGTAAGTGCCATCGTCAAGGTTTTTGGCCGCCAGCCGACACGATATGATGCCGACCCAAAAACTGAACACTATGTCGCCGAGTGGGAATGGAAAGAAGACCCTTCGACAAACACTTCAGCCGTGAACTCGGCGCCAAACGGCTCGGGGCAAGACAACCAAAAATAATAAATCCACAGAACCAAAAACGCCCCCGAATTGGGGGTGTTTTTAAATTTCGGCACTATTTCTATCGTTGATCCACCAAACTACATCGTGTTTAAAAAATATAGGATGTAGATGAAATATAGAACATAAAGGACCGTCAACGCCAGCGCGCTCCAGAAAAAATATCTCAATACTTTTTTCAATTTTTCATTCATATCCTAATCAACGCCAAATCAAAAACATTTAAAGCGCTGGTAAAATATCACGCAGACCAATAACTAAATTAACTTAAAATCGGCGGGATCATGATAACGATACAGCCGGCCACTACAACCATGATGCCGAGAACTAATATAATTATGAAATCATTATCCATGGGTTTAAAATTTTGACTCAAAAATCTTTTTTTATGAAACCTTGGACGAAAAGAGCCCGAGGCACCGACCTTTATCTAATATGGAAGAATATGGAAGAATATGGAAGAACACAGCTGACTTTCATTCTACTTGCAGACTTTTGTCCTGCCCATATTATAGCACATCGCAAATTCCCCGTCTAAACCGGAAGGTTCCACTGACGAAGAAAACCGCCTCGCAATACAAGAGATGGTTTTTTGATTACAAGACAATCGTTTTGTTACTGCGCTTGTTGACGCTGCGCATTAGTTCCGATATCCGCCGCGCTGGTTAAAAATTAATCTGAGTGTGAGTAATTAGTATTTAGGAATAAAATTTTAAAAATCTTGGAGTCTAACTACCAATTACTAATTACAAAGTACACAAAATTTGAGCAGAGCGAAAATTTTATGGGTGTCCGGCCGGACTCGAACCGACAACCACCAGAGCCACAATCTGGAGCTCTGCCAAATTGAGCTACGGACACCAGGTTTACACAATTACCAACTGCTAACTAAAGACTCTTAACTAATTATGCGTCCCCGGCAGGACTTTCACCCCGCACCTTTTTGGCCTCCCCAGAGGGAATTTCACCCCGCACCATTTCCGTCGACGGGTTATCGGTAATTCATTGATTTGAGGCGAAGCCGCTTCGCTTTTGCGTCTTGGGACATCAAGGTTTATCGTTGGAAACGGTGCGGGGCGGGCCACTATCTAGAGCTTGGAAGGCTCCCGCTTCCCGTCTGCCATCGCCCGCGCCCTCACTAGGAATCGAACCTAGATACTCGACTTAGAAGGCCGATGCTCTATCCGTTGAGCTATGAGGGCTCGGGCCAGGGCGGGCAGGTATCCGTTTGAGCTATGGGGAGATAAAAAGGTGCGAGGGGGTACAATTTACTCTTTAAAAGGGAGCCGCTTTATCTTCACCCTCCCACCTTTGTCCTTGTAGTTTAATAGATGGAACACCAGCCTTCTAAGTTGGTTGTTAGAGGTTCGATTCTTTCCGGGACGCAAAGGCGGGAGGGCAAGTTAAGCTACGGGGATAATTGGCGATTTTGATAGTGCTAATATAACAAAAAATGACCGGCTGGTCAAATTTTTAGCTGGTTGTGATGATCGTCCAAAAAACCAATCTTTACCGCAGTATGGCGGGGCGGAACTTCACTTAAATGGATCAGGCAATGACTGGTCTATTTCCGTTTCTCCGTTAAAAATTTTTTCTCTCTCGTCCAGCCGAGAAAGGACTTTCTGATAAAGAACCCGGTCAATCTCTACCTCTTCGTTTTTTGCCGCCCGATTGGAGGAACTCACGCTGACAGCGTAGTGATAAAAAATTATTCCGGCGACGATAAAAATAATCGCGACCGAAACGATAAAAAATAAAAACGTGTATCTATAACAATACACGCCCCAAGTCCTCAATCTTTGGATCGTCGACCTTACTTTTTCTAAAAAATCTTTTTTACTTATCATATTGATCAAGCTTTCGACAATCATATCTATAGCCCCGGATTGAGGAAAGCCTTGAGGCCGATAACAGTAATGATTTCAATCGGCCGCGTCCCGACTGCGCCCTGGCCGCCTCTTTGAATCATTAAATCGGTCATTTCAATTATATAGGGCATGTTCTCTAAATAGGTCAAAAACTTCAATAGGTTCGAGAAGTCCCCCTTAAGGGTAATCTGAAATTGAGCGGTCGGCCAGCCGGATTTCGCATCTTCTTTCGAAGATTCACTGATCAGCCTGTTTCCGTAATTATTGTCCGATTCCCGAGCAATTTTTTCAAGGGTTAGAATAAATGGCAAAAAGTCGTCCTTCTCAAGAAAGTTTTTATCAATCTTAGCGAAGCCGGACTGAATTTCTTTATATTCCCCTTCTAAATCGGAAATTTTTTGCTTTTTTTTCTGCCAATTGACCATCTCTTCCTTCCCCCTGGATAAATCGTGGCTGGCAGACTGAACTCTTGTCAGAAAAAAAGAAATAACAAAAAACAAAGTTGCCAAACACGCGATGACGACCCCGCCTAAAATCAAATAAGTCCTTTGTTTTTCAGACAATGTCGGTATGACCATTTTTTACTACGGCGACGATTACTTAATAACAAACGAGAGATTAAAGTCTATATCTTCAGGTTTAACAAAATTGGAAACCGGTGATTCGATTCCAAAAAAAGACGGGCAACGGTCAAGAGCTCTCCGAAAGACTATCAATTGCTCCCTGGTCAACGCGTGACCAGTTAAAATAATTTTGTTGTCCTTCGCGTTAAACGCGAAGTTGTCAAAACTCACCCCTGGCGGAACCGCCTTCGCTAAATTTTCCAAAGCATCGACAACTGACACCTGCCTGTTCTGAAGATCGTCTAAAAACCGCATTTTTTGATTAATGACGGCGACCTCCGTTTCTAATTCGCGCGCGACCCGCAAAGAGTTTCCGCCCTTCTCAACATCAACCAGTTTTTCCATCGCCCGGACCTGAACAGACAAATAAAGCCAAATAGCCGTAAGAAGCGCGGCAAAAATGCACGTCAGAAACAAAAACAGTCTGCCCCAAAAAATGGCCGCGCGACTCATCTTGTCCAGCCGCAAAGATTCTTTTTCCTCTGGTGGCAATAAATTAAGAATTAACATGGCTCATTTTCACTCATTCTGGCCCCCCGAAGGGCAAGACCGAGAACGGTAGTGTAACTGATGGATTGGTCGTAGGGCAGTTCCGGTATGCTTTCCGGCGAGGCTTTAAGAATATTCACCCAAGGATTGCCCACCTCAACCGACAAATTCAGCGCGTCGGACAAAAAAGATGGCAAACCATTCAGATTGGCACCTCCGCCACAAAGAAATATTTTGGAAACGTTTTTTGTTTCGAAATGACCTCCTAATCCGTGCGTCTGATAAAAATCGATGTAATTGCCGATCTGGCCTACAATCTCATTCATACTCGGCAAAAGCGATTTAAAAACCCGCCCTTTCTCTCGTTCTTTGTCGAGACCGACTTCGAATTTCAATTCCTTGGCCCTTTCCAGACTTACATCTAATTGTCTCGCTATTTCTTTCACCAAATATTCATTGGAAATCGACAGACTGGCTGTAAAATGAATGGTGCGCCCGGCAAAAATGATAAAGCTGGTCCGCCGCGCGCCGATATCAATAATCATAACTGGCGACGAAATGAATTCATTCTCAATCAGCGCCCTGCTCGTCGCGACTGATTCTATCTCAAAAACTAACGGCTTCAAGCCGGCCTCTTTCAAAACTTCCAGATACGGATCGACTAAAGACCTACTCAAAGCGCCAATAACGATATCATAATGATCGGGAGAAGCCCTGACCGGCTCAACGATCTGCCAATCGAAATAAACCTGATCAATCGGAAGAGGAATCTGGCTTTCAACCTCCCACCTTACCGCCTTCGACAATTCGTCCAGTTTCATTTTGGGCAATTGGGCAACGCGGATGAAAGATTCAGTTTCTGGCAAAGAAACCACGCAATATTTAGTGTTAATCGGCAAACCATTGACGCTCAAAACCCCCTTCTTAATAACATTTACCAACTCATCAACCTTCTTAATAGCCCCCCCTTCAATAACCCCCCGAGGAATTTCCTGCCGTCCATAATTAGCCAGAGCTAAACCCCGCCCATCCGACTTTAATTGGGCAACTTTCAATGAGATGTCGGAAAGATCCAGGCCGAAAGCAGTTAATTTTTGCTCGAAGAAATCAAACATAATCTTCAAAAATCTCTAGTCGCAATAATATAATAACACTATTTAGGTTAATAATCTAACCCCGGTACCCAATTACATTTTATTGCGTTTCCCGCCAATCCGTAATAGCCCAACCGGCGCCGGTGCCGGACGAGAATTTGGCTGACGCCAATCCGCTTTCATAATCCAATAAGAACACTTAGAAATAATGTTTCTTCATTATTCAATCTCTTTCCAACCCACTACTGTCCAACCTCCGCCTGGCCCGGAAGAAAAGTTAGCATTGACCAATCCTTGTTCGTATCTCACAACAGCGTTTGGTTCCAAGTGGATTTTTTTAGCGGTAAGTTCAGAAACTTCTACGCCATTGTGCAAAAAAATCAAGCCGTCATTAGCATAGAATATGGCGCCGACAGCATTGTTATGAAGATCCATCGCGGCATTATGGTTAGTACAATTAATTGGAAAACTGCCGTCGCAGTTAGAAGTGGATAAAATCATAATATAACTGCCCGGCTGCCCCGACCCCCCGAAAATTCCATTATTTGAAATGTGAACCCACTTGTCGGCCACGACTACGCAACTATTTAAATCATAAGAAGCGGCGCAACGAATTGCTGAACCATTGTCAATATCAATGTAACCAGTGACATAAATAGTTCCAGTAACAGTCAGGGTTTTATTATTGCTTGTCATTAAAAGATTGCCGTCAATTCTTTGCGGGCCGTAGGACATATTGGAATCGACTATCAAGTCTCCGGAACGAGTTCCACCATTGATTGCTTCTTGCTTCCACTGATTAATATTAGAATCGGAAATTGGCATATTTTCTAAAGGAGGATCGGAACTTCCCGGATGAGCAATTCCGGGAGTAAGAGGATCGGAACAGGTAGGTTTACTGGGATTATTTAAAAAATTAAGGGAAAATTCGTCAATTGTCTGATAAAAACCACTCCCGCAAATTTTGCTGTTGGTAATCGTATTGGCGTGAGTATCGCCTTTTACAATCACCTCGTTTAAAAATGTTATTTGGCCGCCCATAAATGTTTTGAAATTTAAATCGCCGGCAACCGTAGTCCAACTCGGGCTGGCGGCATTCCAGTCTTGAGTATATTTTGCCAAGCCATTGCCATAGCCCTGGTTTTGGTCTTTGCCCCAAACCCAATAATTATTTGTGTTTCTGGAAGCATCAATCATTAACCAGTAAGTATTGCCCTGGACAAGATTTGACGGAGAAGGAAAAACAATATCAACCCAGCCGAAAGAAGCGCTAACCAAATCGCTTCTCAAGGTCGCCGAAGCCAAAGAAGTTTTAGAGGGGGAGTCAGAAGAATCAGTCAAAATTCTAACCGTTCGATCGCCGGGATCTCCTACTTTTTTAATATAAATGCTTGCCTTGACCAAAGTATTAGAAACGTCCGGTTTAAAGCTTTGGGCAATATCAATAATCGGATTTGCCTCGCCAAAGGTTTGATCAGAATTATAAACAGTATGAGTTTGGTCTTGAGACATGCCAGTGGCCACAAAAACATTACCAGTGATAGTTGCGCCGTTGTCGCCATCAACGGGACCATTGGAATAAACATTGCCAGAAACTCCGCCTGCTCCTTCAATCCGAGAATTATTCTCCATCTCAAGGCCCAAAACGCCAACCTGAGCTCCATAAAAGAATTCCGGATTTATTGTTTCAATGGTTAAACGCGTTTCTATTTTTCGAAAAACATCGCTGACATTTGAAAGAGCGGTAATAATTCGATTATTTTGGCTAGACGAACTAACTGTAACTTCTACTAAACCTTGACCAACTGTCATTGTATAATTTGGGGGAACATTCAGAGATTTTTTTATTCGATAAATGCTGTCTTCTATCCCGGATTCAGCCGTGTAGTATGCCTGGGCTGACTTAACAAGATTGCGCCGGCTTTGCTGCTGGTTCAAAATTAAATGACCGATGGCCAGAGCAATAAAAAGCGCGATGGCCAAAACAAAAATCGCGGTTATAATGGCTGTTTGTCCCGCTTGTTTTTTTGTTGTTAAAATTTCTAACAGCATGATTTAATATTCTCTTAAAGTCGCCGTAGTCGTTGAATTCGATTCGGCTTGCAAATAAGGATCCGCTGAAGGATTATTATAATCAACAGTCAAGCCAATTTGGATGCTTTCGGCGGTGGTTGTTGAAGTTAAATATTTAAAATCGAGACTGGTTATCGTCACCTTGTCGGAAGTGATTTGCTCGGCCCGACTGCCTTCCTTCTTAAGAAACAATTTGCCGTTGTCAAGATAAAAATCTTCGTAAGTGATTGTTTCGCCAGCCGGCAAGTCCAGCGTCGTTGCCAGGCTTAACTGGCTCCCCGGAGAGTTAAAAGCACTGGTGGGAACGTATACTCCCGAAGCCGACCTTATCTCATAAGTCATCCTTTCCAAGGCCTTCCGGACATTGTCCTGAACTTCAATCGACGCCCGAGCAAAATTATTAGAATTAACCGCCCAGAATAAAAAAGAAACAACAACCGCAAGAATTATAACAAAAACAGCCAAATAAACGAGCAGTTCTGTTAGGGTAAACCCCGTTAGAAGCTTTGAATTATCTTTTGGTAACACGAAAGCTGCGCTGAATGGCGGCTTCGCTTTATGATTCATGGAAAAAGAGCGCCTTCGCTGAGCTTCTAACGGGGTAAAACCGCGGTTTTTTTTAAATTTTGATTTTCCGCTTTGCATTTAAATCCTGCTTCGAGATTTTTAGTTCAAAATTTACTGCCGCCAATTGGCTAAATAAGAAACCAGACTGACATTAAAATTCTGCCCGCGGTCAGACCAAAAAACCGTGGCAGTCGCCTTCAAAGTTCCGTTATCCAATGTCCCGTCGGTCTCAACAATATTGTCATTAACATCGCGGTACACACTGGAAAAAACAATCTGGCGCGTAAAGCCGTTAATCACCTCTTGGCCAGAGACCAAAGACCACTCCAATGGCGAACCAGACTGGCCGGGATAATAAGCCGCGCCTATCGAAGCCGCCGCAAGATCACTCCACGAACCATCCCTAATGTTCCTTGCCGCCTCAAGTCCTTCCTGCGCCAAGGCAACCGCCTGAATATATTTCCCATTCTGGGCGTTGGCTTTGAGAAAAAAAGAATATAACTCCAGCAAGGAAGCCAAAGCTACCGCAATAATAAATATCACAACCAAAATCTCAACCATTCCAAATCCATCGTAATGACGAAATCTTGTTGCGGTATATTTTTCACTGCTCTTGAATATTGGAAACATAAATCGAAGTGCCAGGCGTGGTGGTACCGTCGGCGGCGTAATTAATTAAGGTGTTATCCGAGTCGCCAGAAAGAGAAATACTCAAGGCCTTGTCGTTGTAGCGCCGATCGCGGTGGATGCAAAAAATTGTATCCGAACTATTTAATCTCAAGGTTGCGATTGATACAACCTGATTATCTCCGCCAACATTAACGGTCCCTTGCCAGGAAATTTGGCCGTTGGCGTCCAAGTTTTCGCTAATCGAAATACTTTGGCTCACGGGCGGGCCCGAGGGATTGCTAAAAGTTAAAATTATATTTTCACTGTTGACATCAATAGACCGGCTATAATTGAAATGCATGTGCCGAGAATCGATTATTCTGCCTGTTGTCGAGGCGGGTGGGGGGATAAAGCTTATCTGGCCAGAAAAAGTTATGTAAATGGTTTTTGTTTTTGTCTGGTCAGCAATAACCCGCAAAGAAACGCTGCCCCACTCTTCTGTTCGACCATTTAGGCGGTTAAATATCACCTCCGACCCGTTGCCGCTTAAATTGATATTGTAAATTTCTATGCCCGATGAAAGGGGGGAAACCCGATTCGCGAGGTCAGAAGGATTATACGTCGAGCCGACGAAAAGAACATGCTGATTGTTGTCGAAATGCACGCCATAAGCCGAGGCGTTAAGCGAAGAAGTTGTTTGGTTCTGCGCTAGGCGCAGGGTGCTGACGATTTGTCCGGCATCGCCATTCAAAGTTAAATTTTGCTGATAAGAACGAAAAGAAACTAGCCCGATGCTAGCCAGAATTAAAATAATAAAAACAATGACTGAAATTTCGACGAGAGTAAAACCCTTCATTTATTTAATTATAAT
Source organism: uncultured Candidatus Saccharibacteria bacterium (assembly GCA_964474765.1). Lineage (GTDB taxonomy): Bacteria > Patescibacteriota > Minisyncoccia > Portnoybacterales. Next base: position 4,175 of record CAYYTW010000029.1, on the reverse strand, counting down.
CTATTGATATTTAACGCCAGAAGCCCCTTGATTTTTCTCCTGTTCATATTTATAAACAAACCACCCTATAAATCCAATGAGTGTAAGAGTTTCAATCAAAATAATCAAATTTTTTTGTTTAAAATCTACATAAATTTTAAGGTACGATATGGATGGAATCCGACCTCTTAATTTCTCTCTCGTTTGATACTCATTTCAAGAATTTAAATGAGGCGAGGATTTGGTTAAACTCATCTAAATATTGTTTACTGCCATCGCCTGTAGCTAAAATCATTCGCAATTCTCCAAATGGTAAAATAACTACTGTATGTAAAAATCCCTGATATTTATATTGATATTTAATTCCCCGTACGCCAGCAACAGTTATTCCAGAAACGGTTTTTTCTAAACCACGAAATGAACGTTCAGTAAATTCTGGCAAAACAATATTTACCAAGAAAGTTGGATCAAACCGTTCTCCTACTTTAGTAAAAATTTCGAGATTAAATTTACTATAATAACTTCCAAAAGTATTTTCTTTAATAATTAAATTTTGCGGATACTGAAATTCAAACCCCCATTCTTCATTACGATGAGTTTTAAATACAGAAACATAAATAGTGGTAGTTGATTGTTGAGATTGAGTTTCTTCAATTTGACTATTTGTCGTTTGCTGCGTCTCTTGGACTTGCTGGTTTACTTGTCTATACCAATAAAACCAAATAGTGAAACCAGCGGTTATAAGCAAGATAACTAAAATAATTAGAAATTTTTTATTAAAAATTCTCATGATTTTTACGGCACAATTTGCATGGAATCTGACACTTTAATGATGGTTTCCTCGAATAATTTTCCTTCTAAAGTTGTCTGAGTGTCGCTTGGCGATAACTGCAACTCCTTGGTAATTACGTGAACAATAATGTCTGTAAAACCATCTTCGTTAATATCCTCAAAGCTTGTCATCGGTTGTCCATTACCTTTTAGCTTCACGCTGGATTGGCGAGTTTAATAGTTGTCGGATCAATCTGCTTGACATCAAATGTAGCGGGACCAAAAATAGCAACCGGAACAACTCCATTGAATTCTTGACCATATTCTTTAACTTCAACTTGAAGTTTTACGTTATTTCCATTCAAGGTAGAAACTGTTGCCTTGGAAACAACAGCGTCTTCAGTGGTTGTCCCGTCCTCGTTTATTGCCGTCGCGGCATCAGACTTAAACTGGCCGAGATTGGAAAGCGACGAGTTATTCGTCTGGGCAAAAGAAAAATTAGCTATAAAAAGTTGGAGTAGGAAAATATTAAAGATGATGGCGATCTTATTCTTCGTGGATTTTATAAATTACTTCTCCTTTTTCGGGGTCTGAATATTTTAGCTCATTATCTGATAACCACTGAGGTCTAAATGGCCAAAATGGTTCAATAGTGGTGGCTAAAAGAATTTGATCTTTAGTAAAAAGATTATACAAATAAAACGATGCGATTTTGCCTTCTCCTTGCCATTCTTTTGCAATTTCTTCTTGGATTATATCAAGTCCGACCCAGGGAGGGCCGGTATCGTAAGTGATATATCCTAAATCGGGATTTAAAGCGGTGCCACCTTCTGTTTCTTGAGGGACAGAAAGCACATCAACTTTCCAAACATCCCTTAGAAATCTTAAAAACGCCTCTACTTTAGCAGCTACAAACAAATCGATCCAAAAATAACTTCCATCTTTTGTCCATTGCTTTAATCCGAATAGCCCCATAAATTTGGGGTATTTTTCTGATAATGCTTGACGTAGCAACACAAAAGCGTTTGTTTTGGTGTTCAAATCTCTAATTACCAAGGCATAATCGCTGACGCCAGAATAGCTCCGCACAAGAGCGACATAAATCTCCCGTGGATCCACGCGAAAGTCGGTAGAAAAATATGATTTATATTCATCTTGATTTGTTATTTCATGAAACAATAGTAAAGATTCACCCTTACCATCATAACTATATTTCCAAAACTCCGACTTATAACCGGGGCCCTCCGTTAGGCCTTGTTTTACTTTTTGTGGATCGTAATTAAATTCTCTGATTACGTAAACTCCGCATTTATGAATTTCGAGGGGATAATAATTTTCCCGAACATTATCTATTTGAAAATGGAATTTTTCTTCATTGGTATCTTTGTCTCTCACATAAATAACCACTGGAAATTTTGGATATTTAAAATCTTCACCGCTATAATACTCATTGATGGGAAAATCAACTATTTCATCATCCCCCAAACACGGCGGATGAGCACTTTGATTTTCCGGCGGATTTTGTACTATTTGGGATGGTTTTCTAAAAAAATAAGAATAAACGCCCAGAGCAACTGCGGCAAATAAAACAACGGCGACGACAATAAAAACTTTTCTTTTGTTTTGAATTGGTAAACTCATAATATCTTTTGGACAATTGAAAAAAGGGCGTCGGATATGGCCGCCAATAATTTAGTTATGACTGATTGTTTATTATTTTGAACTGTGCGTATGGAATCCGAGCCGATAATATCGGCGCCATCTGTAGTTTTTCCCGTAAGAATTGCACTTGTGTCGCCGCATTGAATTCCGGTATCAACGAATTTGAAATGGAATACTAAATCTAAATCTCCATCTTTATCCGCGTCTTCAATATGTTGTTTGTCTTTGTTGTTTTTGTCTCTATGGATTTCTTGGGCGCCATTTGGTCCGAAGCGAACCGTCTCTGCGTCTATAGTGGCGGCATCAAAAATTGGAGTAGTAAGGATGGCAATAGGAATTACTTCTTTTGGATTTTTGCAATTGATAGAATTGGGGTCACTGCCGGGTTTGATGTCAATATCCACAATTCGCTGGAGTTCAGTTTGTTCCGCCGTGGTAGTTGAATAGTTTAATTCAAATTCTTGAATAATGTCAGGCAGAATATTGCCTGTTTGAGTAATATCCTTTGAATCGCCGGTTTGGTCATAAATTAGGGTGCTTAAAGTATAGCCTCCTGTGTCTATACCGATAATTTGAATATCATATTGGCCGTCAAGAGGAGATGAGATATAGATTGCTTTTATTTCATGAATTTGGCTCGGATCAAGGGGAATATCGCTGCTTACTATTGAGCTCTCTGAAGTGTAAATACTATCAGGAATTTCATCATAAACTATGCCCGCTATAGGATCTTTGCCAAGTTTTCTTCCTAACGGGTCGGTAATCAGAAGTTCGGCTGGCGAGGCAAGATAGATATACATTGTGGCGGCGATGGGTCTAGGTTGTTCTAAATAAGTGAAGAGATTGGCAGTATCAAAATGGTTGTTATAACCTTGGACAGGAGGATCGCCATAAGGATCCGGAGGCTGATTAAGTTTTGTAGTGCCATACCAATAGGGATCCTTTAATCCATAAGTAGTAGCAAGTTTATTGTCGATAACAAAATAATGGCCGAATGTTTTGCTGTAAGCGACAATTGGTTTTGCTGAATTAAGAAAATTATTTATTCGGGGACTGCTAAATGGCACATTGTAATCGGTTTTGGGATTAAAATCAAATCTTGTCATTTTTTTGCCGGTTATTTCGTCTATAAATCCCAGATATTCTATGGCTTTGCCCCAAATGAGGTTTCCGGCTTTCTTTGGATCGCTGCTTTTTAGATAGCCTTTGTTCTCCGCAAGCCAGAGATTAATATTTGCAGGATCGCTATTGCTCTTATCAATTCCTATATTAATTTTGTAATATTTGCCAAGCATTACCATTGAGGTGATGGTGCAACCGCAGTCGGCAATAGTAGAACCGCAACCATAATTTCCGAACACACCTTTTGCGTAAGGTCTATCAAACCAGGATTCAGTTTCTCTTCTCGACGGAAAATCAGATTCTCTCTGCGTATACAGTGGCACCAATTTCACTTCAAAATCTACATTCCCAGGCACGCCGAATTCTTGCCAGTCTGACACTATGCCGTTGGTATCAACCGCCCGCGCTCTCCATTTGTATTGTTGTGAAATAAAGCCATATCTTGTAATGGCCGCCGTACCTCCGGACGGGAGAAAATTGCTCTCAAGAATATCTTGTCCATTGAAATCTTGCGCGTATTCCTTTAACTCAACCTGCAGTTTGACATTGAGGCCGTTGGGATGAGAAACTTTTGCCTTGAAGGCTGCGATGTCCTCGGTGGTGACTGCGCCTTCGTTGATTGGAGTTGTTTGATCTGATTT
>CAYYTW010000028.1:0-14224 GCA_964474765.1 uncultured Candidatus Saccharibacteria bacterium | reverse complement strand
TTCCGGTGTCCGGGAAAACACTGTTTCGGTTAGATAGTTAAATGATTTGACACGGGGTTAGTCGACCATTTCGAGTTTCGGGGAGAGTGAACTCACTTTGGCCGCGGGGGCCGTTTTTTCCGTTTTTGTGCGGTGAGCCGTTAATTCCGAGAATAAAAGGTCTTTGTTGCATATGGCGGTGTTTAAAATATTTATGTGTTGAGACGCAAGGCGTAGCAAATCGCGATTCCCAAAGCATCTGCTGCGTCGTCGGGTTTTGGTATCTCCTTTAGGTCAAGGATTCTCTTTATCATTTCCTGCACCTCGTCTTTTTCCGCGCGGCCATAGCCGGTGACTGTCATTTTCATTTGAAGGGGTGTAAATTCGTAAACAGGAACTTTTTTCTTGGCCGCAGTCATCAGGATAACTCCTCGGGCTTGGCTAACCGGCATGACAGTTTTCAGGTTCCTGAAGAAAAAAAGACTTTCTATCGCTAAAACAGTGGGTTGGTGTTTTTTGAAAACCTTATTCAGTTCGATGTGGATTCTGTTCAGACGTTCGGCCGCCGTCATCAAGGGGTCGGTTTTAATGACATTGTATTCAAGACATTCAAAACCCAAGCCGTTTTTTAGACTTTTCTCTTTGCTGGGCTGTATTTTTCTGATTACCCCATAACCGGTAGTGGCCGTACCAGGATCTATGCCTAAGATAATCACTATGATCGCTAATAAAAAGCGAATACGCGCGAATCAAACGCAAATATCAATGCGCGATAGATTAGCTTTAATTTGCTTCTTATTCGTGGTAGTTTGAATAGATTTCGTTGACGTCGTCGCATTCGTCCAACGCTTCCATCAGTTTTTCAATCTGATTTTTGGTTTTTTCATCCTCAACGCTTATCTCGGTCACCGGTACCCAATCTAACGAGCTTGATTCGATAACAATGTCAGCTTGCTTAAAAATCGTTTTAATCTTTTCTAAATCTTCCGGTCTTGTGTTAATTTCCAGAATATTTTCATCTTGCCATTTTAAATCTTCGGCGCCGGCGTCGATAGCCTTCAATTCTAATCCTTCGTTGTCAATTTTTTTCTCTTTGTTGTTGATAATTACAACGCCCTTTTTTTGAAATAAAAAACTGACGCTGCCGGTTTCGGCAAACTTCCCTCCTTGCGAAGAAAGAAGGTGTTTTATTTCTGAAAGTGCGCGATTTTTGTTGTCGGTTATGCCCTCGATAATCAAGGCAATGCCGCCCGGGCCGTAGGCTTCGTAGGTGAATTCTTCCATTCCAACGCCTTCCAGCGCGCCGGTTCCTTTCTTGACGGCCCGCTCAACGTTATCGCTCGGCATGTTAACCGCTTTAGCTTTGTCAATTATCATCCGTAGCTTGTAGTTGGCGTTTGGGTCGCCACCGCCTTCTCTGACGGCAACGGAAATCATCCGGGCAATCTTGGAAAAAACCTTGCCTTTCTTGGCGTCGGTAATGGCTTTTTTATGTTTGATTTGTGACCACTTAGAGTGTCCGGACATAGAACTAGTGATTAGAGATTAGCAAATAGGGGTTAGTGATTAATTTGTTTCTTTCGTCGCTTATAGATTATACCAATCTCAAAGAAGAAAAGCGAGCTTGCATCAGAAAAATTAACGGTCTAATCAAAAAATGGTAAAATGAATCCATGAAAACGACTATCAAACAATTTTTTAATATCCAGACAACGCTGAAAAGCATTGTAATAATTTTAATATTGTTCTCCTATGCCTCTATTCTTTGCCATAAAATCAATCTGCCAACCGACGACCTGGGCCGGCATTTAACTAACGGAAAAATCATCTGGCAAACCAAAAGCGTTGCTCAAACTAATTTATATTCCTACACCGAGCCGAACTTTGAATTTTTCAACCATCACTGGCTTTCCGGTGTTATTTTTTATTTTCTTTTTGAAATCATCGGCTTTAGCGAACTTGTTATTTTCAAAATACTTTTATTGCTCGCCGCTTTTTCAATTGTTCTCTTCATTTCCATCCGGCGGGGAAATTTTTGGGTTGCCTCTATGGCTTCGATTCCCACAATCTATATTCTAAGCGAGCGAACGGACCTTCGGCCGGAGGTTTTCAGTTATTTTTTCACCACCCTGTTTTTATTCTTTCTATACGATCTTGAAAAAAATCCCGCCAAGAACAGAATTTTCTGGCTTATTCCCCTGCAGCTTCTCTGGGCCAATCTTCATATTTACTTTTTTATTGGCATTGCCATGACGGCTGGCTTTTTGTTGGAAAAAGTCATCATTGACAGAAACCACCCCAAAAAAAACCTTCTGATAAAAAAACTATCTTTCCTGTTTCTTTCGCTGATAATGGTTTCTTTAATTAATCCATACGGAATAAAAACACTGCTTTATCCTTTAAATATATTCAAAAACTACGGCTATGATATTGTTGAAAACAAATCGCCATTTTTCCTGCAACATTTGATGCATGACTCCGCCATTCCAGCCTTCAAAATAGCCGTTTCCCTTCTAATAATCAGTTTCTTCTTCAGCTTTAGACAATGGCCGATTTTTCTTTTTTTAGCCTCTCTGTCGACGACAATCGCCGGCTTTATGATGATTAGAAATTTCCCGTTTTTTTCCTTGATATTCTTGTCCGCCATATCAATCAATTTAAGAAATGTCATGGTCGCTAACGCCCCCATTCCATTTCTTGGAAATATAAAAAATGCCGCGGAAAGGATAAAAGTTGAGGTCAAAATTATTAATGAAAAAATTTCTTCTGTTCTTAAGATTGCCCTGCCCTGTATTTTGACAGGAATAATTATTTTAATTTTTTCCCATTATTTAGACGATGCCTTCTTTAAGAATAAGGAAAAAGGAATCGGGTTGACTTTTCAGAGTAACGACTCGGCGGATTTTTTCATCAAGGAAAATCTCAAAGGACCAATTTTCAACAATTACGATATTGGCAGCTATTTAATCTATCATTTATATCCAAAAGAAAAAGTTTTTGTCGACAACCGGCCCGAAGCGTATCCAAAAGATTTTTTTGACTACACATATCTTCCGATGCAAATGAAGGAAGAAAAGTGGCAAGAATTCGATAAAAAATATAATTTCAATATAATATATTTCACCCAACAGGAGGGAACTTGGTGGGGGCAATCTTTTTTAAGACAACGGTTGAAAGACGATGCTTGGGCGCTAATCTACGCCGACAGCCAAGCGGCAATCTTGATAAAAAATTCTCCCGAAAACCAAACGACGATCCAAAAATACAAAATAACGAAAGAAAATATCGTCGATAAAATTATTTACCTTAAAAACAATGATTTTAAAATACAAATGGATGGCATCCATCTCTTAGATTTAATCGGTCGCTACGATCTAGCTCTTGCCTGGTGCCAAGAATTAAATAAAAAACACCCCAACGAGGGCAGGATCTGGCTGGAAATGGGGTATTTAAAAAGCGTTGAAAATAATGCGGAATCATTAAAAGCATCCGGCCAATATTTAGAAAAGGCTATAGAATTGGGCGAAGATTTGCCCGCAACATATAATCAGCTCGGCCTTGTTTATTTCAATCTCGGCCAATTTCCAGAAGCTAAAAACGCCTGGCAGCAAACCTTAAACATCAATTCAAAAAATCAGAACGCGAAAGACTACCTCAAACAATACGAATCGCTCGGCCTGCCCTAAAAAAATATTTTTGCCAGAATTCTAAGATTTTTTGCTCGATTTGAGGCAGATTCACATATCTTCCTCCCCTCAAGTGAGGGGAGAACTGGAGGCGGGGTGGTGAAAATATTTATACGACACCTCCCCTTAATCCCGTTCGGCTGAGCCTTTCGGCAATGAACTCAAGGCCGAACTGCTCACGGCCGAAGCCCTCCTCAACCGAAAAGGGGAAGTAAAAACCTATGAAAAAATGCTATCTCTACAAAAAACTGAACAGCAATAAGATTCAATGCCAAACCTGCGCGCATCAATGCGTGATTTTGCCCAACAAGAAAGGAATCTGCGGCATACGCGCAAACATTGACTGGGAATTATATTTGCTAACTTACGGCCGGGCGATAGCGGAAAATGTCGATCCAATTGAGAAAAAACCTTTTTTTCATTTTCTACCGGGGACGCGGTCATTATCCGTCGCGACTATCGGCTGCAATTTCCGCTGTGATAATTGCCAAAATTGGGACATCTCCCAAATGCCCAAACAAATGGGTTTACCCGCCGAAGCCGTGGCAAAGGCGGGCGCCGCCCTGCCTCCGAAAAAAATTGTCAAACGCGCCATTGAAAATAATTGCCCAAGCATTTCTTATACCTATACCGAACCAACGATTTTTCTGGAGTACGCGCTGGATACAATGAAGTTGGCCGAAGAAAACGGGTTGAAAAACTGCTGGGTCAGCAACGGCTTTATGACTGGGGAAACACTGGAAATGATCGCGCCATATTTGGACGCGATTAACGTTGACCTGAAATTTTTCGACAACAAACTATATCGGGAACACTGCGGCGGCCGGCTTCAGCCGATACTAGACAATTTAAAAGTCATCAAAAAGCTCGGCATCTGGCTGGAAATAACAACGCTGGTCATCCCAACGCTTTCCGATTCGGAAAAAATGTTTAAACAAATCGCTGAATTTATCAAAACCGAACTTGGACCGGAAACCCCTTGGCATGTCAGCCGTTTTTCCGGCTATCTTTCCTGGAAACTGCAGAATTTGCCGGACACGCCGACCGAAAAAGTTGAAACTGCCTATCGGATCGGAAAAGAAGCCGGCTTAAAATATGTATACTCCGGAAACATTCCACTAATAGGCTCCGAAAACACCTTCTGCCCGAAATGCGGCGTGTTAAACATCGAGAGAATCGGCTACCATATCAAAAGACACGACAAGAACGGGAAATGCCATCAGTGTGGTGAAACCCTAAATCTAATCCCATCTTAAAGATGACGTTGTTCACGCGATAGCGTAAATAGCTACAAGTTTGTCTTTTTTTTGTAAAACAAAAGCGCCCGGCGATCTCGCGGGGCGATTTTTCTGATTAAAAATTTGTTTTGAAGACGCGTGGCCGCTTCTATGTCTTCGTGCTTATGTCTTCGTGAGAGTAAAGTGACCCAAAAAAACCAACTTGCCGTCTTTCCTTTCTAGATTAAATTTGCCGATGTATGTGCCGGAGGCCACCTCGCGTATATGGTCACGAATGTTCCGTGAAAATAAATTCTTGTCCAGGTTATAGTTTATTTCCACAACCTCCAGTCCGGTCGTCTGGCAAATAGATCTCCCGACAACAAAATATCCCCAAGTGATAAATCCGCCCAACACGTTATGGCCGAAAACACGGTCGCCGCGCCGTTCGAAAACCTTGCAATCACCCAATAAATTCATAAAATGAACCATCATTGGGCTGCCCGAGCACATTTTAACCCGGTAGTTTCCTTTTAAATTACGGGGGTCAAACATCTTCCCCCGAATAAATTGGTTTTTCAAATCCATATTTTATCCTCGTTTTTTTAATGAATATCCAGAACGGGAATCCTTTCGGCCGATTCGACAATTGGGTTTTTCTTCAGCCGGGGAAATTTGTCAACCCATTTTTGCTCCCGGCCACTGGCGACTTCCACAACAAGCAGCACTTTCTTATCAGCGACGCCACGATCTTCTTTAATTTTTAACTGAAAATTTTTTATCAGCGCCCGCGCTTCTTCCGGGCCGACTCCTTGCTTGAATGTAACGAATACTAATCCTTTTTTATACGCCTTTTTCTTTTTTCGCTGCTCCATCATGCCCCCATTAATTCCGACTCAAAAACCATTCGGCGAATTTAGCGGCGCACGATTCTTTGTTCTCAAGCCTCTTTCTCCGCCAGGCTTCGTATTCGCCACTCTCTTTGGTTTCAGCTAAAGTCTTGGTTTCGCCCTCGGGGATGAAAATCAAGTCCAGAATCGACCAACTCTTGCTTTCTTTTCCTTCCATAATATTTCCCCGCGGCGCCTCGGCCAAAACTCCTTTGGCGCGCGATTCGAAAATTATCGGCCCGGCCGTCGTTCCGTCATAGTAAGCCAGACAATTGACGAACGCGCACTCGCGCCGCTCGCCCTCCATCAGCCGTAAAATCTTTTCAATCATCGCCTTTGGCTCGCTTTTCCACCCCAGCATCTCGTTGACAAAAACTCCGGGACGGCCGTTCAGGGCGTAAATGTAGAATCCGGCGTCGATAACCACAACCGGCTTCCGAAGTTTTTTGTAAGCGAAGAACGCTTTATCAATGGCTATCTGATAGATGTTTGATCTCGACTCCGGCAAATTCATATTTTCATGAACCGCTTCGATATCATAGCCAGCCAGAGCAAGGTCGGAAACAAAAGTATTGAACTTGCCGACATTAGTGGTAACAAAATGAACCCGTCTCGCGTCTTTACCGCCGCCAAGAACCTCTTTTGCCGACATATTCGCCCAAAACGGCGCCTTAAAATCTTCGGCAATTTCGCGGGGGTGGCCGGTAAAAGGCTTGATGTCCAAAATCGGGGTGCCGTCTATCGCGTCCAGCCCCTCAACTTTCAAGACATTTTCGCGCCGGCGCAACAGTTTGACCAAAGTCAAACCAATCGGGTTGGGACGAAAAGGCGTCCGCATGGCAAAAACTCCCATCGGAGGAATTTTCTGAAACCCCATTGAATACACCTTCAGCGTTTTACGCATTTCATTATGAATTTTATGCATCCAAAACAAAATCCATAAATGAGAATGTTGTTCTATTCCTTCCAGCGCCTCGGCAAATTGCGGATAAACAAAAATTTGCGAAGCCGTCTTGTCCCAATCCTTCATCCGTTCTCTATCTTCGATTCCATTTCTAACCCAGCCGATCGGCTCAAAACAGATATCGTCTTTTATCTTCATTTGCGCTCCTTAGTGGTTCGACAAGCTCACCATAAATTCTTCGACAAGTTCATCATCAATATTTGCTGACATCTATGCCCAGATCAATCGGACCGAAGGCCAGCGGCAACAACTCTTTAATGCTGGCGATAATGATTTTGTCTTTTTTGGTGGTAGACATAATAACCAGCAAATCGCCGCCGGAAAGCTGGGCCGCCTCGTAGAGCACCTGACGGCAGCTGCCGCAGGGCGCCGTTACTTCCGTTGTGTCAAAATCTTTGCCGCGGGCGATAATGGCAATGGCGTGAAACCGCCTGATGCCCATCGCGTTAGCCCGCAAAATCGCGGCCCGTTCGGCGCAGATGGTCGAACCGTAAGCCGCGTTTTCGAAATTGGCCCCGGAATACAACCCGCCCTTGTCGGAAATCAAACAAGCGCCGACAAAAAAATTCGAATACGGATTGTAGGCGTTTTTCATCACTTTCTCAGCTTCTTCCAGCGCCGCTTGATACAACAACTTAAGCCGCCCATATTTAACTTTTCTCACAGCATTGCTCCTTTTCTTCGTTGTCAAAGTGCCAAAATAAAAACTATTGCCAAAACTATAACAGATTTAGTCCCCGATAGCAAATCGTAGGCGCATCAAATTCTTAAAATAAACTTTTTTGCGTTGAAAGATTTCCCCATTCGCTATTCTCGAAAATTTTAATTTTCCCGTACTCGCCGTCATAGCCCGGCTCGATTTTAACTCTCCCTTCGCGAACCCGCGTCACTCCTTCGGCAATCTCAGAAGAAGAAGCCGAAGAAATATCTTCTCGCGAAGCCTCCAAAAGAATTTTAAATTCTGTGCCCAATTTATTGATTAATTCTCTATAGGCCTCCTGCGCTTTTTTGCTCGCCACGCCCATACCCAGCGCGTCGGCGACAATTTGGTCCAAAGGAATCATGTTTTTGAAGGGAATCGTTTTCTCCGGCTTCCCGCCCGCCGGACGATCGGCTAATTGCACCACCCGATACATCACACCGATAGTCAGCGCCTTGCCGCAAACCGGGCATATCCCTTTATGTTTTTTGGTTTCTTCCGGCTCAAAACTGATCTTGCAATTCCGATGGCCGTCATAATGATACTTTCCCTCTTCGGGGAAAAATTCAACGGTATAAAGAAATTTCCGCTGGTCATGTTTTTTTAGAACATCAATGATAGAAAAATAATCTAAATCCACATCTAAAACATTGGCCTCGCGGCCGATGCGGGTCGGACTATGCGAATCGGAGTTAGAAATTAAAGTGATTTTATCAAGTTGCGACAAGCGCCAATTCATCGACGGGTCGCTGGACAGGCCCGTTTCAATCGCATAAATATATTTTGTGTATTCGTCAAAACACTCTTCCAATGAATCGAAGCCGGAAGCGGAGCCAAAGACGGAAAAATGAGGAGTCCAGGCGTGCGCCGGCACAACCAGACAATCTTCCGAGGCGCTCAAAACAATTTTCAAGGCCTCTTTCGCGTCTAATCCCAAAATCGGTCGGCCATCTGATTTCAGATTGCCGATCCAGCCAAGATGAGCGTTAATCTTGTCCACCACCCCAAACGACGGAGCCAAAATGACCAGATGAACCTTTCTTGTTTTATTATTCTTAGAATAGATACAGCTGATTTCCGCCGTCAACACAAAACGAATTTCCTCATCTGGAATGCGAAATTTTGAAAGAATGCTATTCTGCCCTCTCAATCCTGATTGAAACGAATTTTTGAGCCTAAACAGTCCTCTTTCGGCTGGCTCGAGTTTTTCCTTTAATTCTTTCAACCAAAGATGGTGCGTAAAATCGCCAGTCCCCAAAACCTTAATGCCTTTAATCCGCGCCCACTTGTCCAGATGGTCAACATCCATATCTTTCGATGTCGCGCGCGAATATTTGGAATGAATATGAAAATCGGCTACGAATTGCATAAATAAAAATGTCCGATTATCAAAACCCAATTTAAGGGGAAGACACCCCAGCCCTCTCACTACAATTACCACACCACCAAACTCACTATTCTTTTCCCCCGCCGTGCCACTCACTATTTAATAAAATTATATAAGCCTCCCCGTCAGTAAAGAATTGGTCGCCGCTTTGATTTTGACCCAGCAGAGGTTTCACTAACTGAATTTGTTTCTCGTCTATTACCAAGCCAGTCCCAATCAATTCATTTTTGATAAAATCCCGTTCGGTATCAATATCTGGATGGATTTTATGGGTAATAAAATAACGCAAACCGTCATCAAAACTTGCAGTCGCTACCCATACAGGGATGCCGTCCCACTGAAAATTCGTTAAACAAAAACGGATATGGTGTCTTTGCCTAACCGTGTTGGCTTCCGTTGGTTTTTCAAAAGCAATGTCATTGGGCTGCGTATTTAAAAATGAAGGGGTTACGGGTGCTGTTGGATATGGCTGGTTAAAAATGGCGGCAACCACTATGTGATATAGATTTTTTAGACGATGTGGTTCATCAGCTATCAACCAGCCCCGATTTTTGGAAAATTTGAACAATCTGTTCTCCTGAGCCAACCACTATAAAACTAATGGGCTCCATCTTTTCTCCTACGATTGTTTCGCTGAATTTCGGAAAATTATCAGCCGAAATGACCGCTTGAAAATTAGATTGTGGTGATACAATTACCGTCTCTAACTGATAATGTTTTGATTCAACAAGAGGGTGTTTTGTATAAAAGTAATGAAAGGAAATTCCTTCAAAGATTAGCAAAAAAACAATAACAAAGAGAATTGATTTTTTAGATAAAATACTTTTGACCTTTGTTTCTGGCTTAAACCTTTCCTGCTGTTTAAAAAACGTGATGAGCAAAATAAGAAAGGCGGCGCCAAATGCCCACCCTGCCAAAACATCAGAGACCCAATGAGCTCCCAGATATATTCTGGAAAAACCTACAAGAAAAATTAGGACTATAGCCAAAATAACTAAAGGTGGTTTTAGCCATCGCTTTTTGAATTTTTTTAAAAAACCGTAACCAATCATTCCGTAAAAGATGAGAGACATTGTAGCGTGTCCGCTTGGAAAAGCATAGCCGTTTCGGGGTATTAAAGAAAATCCTATATCGGGACGGGTGCGATGTAAAAGTAATTTAAAAACAGTGTAAAGTAATTCTCCGCCAGCAACACCGATGATTAAAAAAATTAATTTTCTCTTTTCTTTTAGTAACACCATGGCGATAGCAGTAATAACCCCTAAACTTATTATAAATTGCCAGTTGCCTAAATAGGTAAATAGAAGAAGAATTTTAGCCGCTGCGACACTCCTTAAAGCCGCAACAAGATTCATAAAACGGATGTCAGCTTCAACGAATGGATCTTTTGCTAAAATATCTTGAGTGAGAGCAAAAAAGTAGAAAAAGGCGACTGCGCTCAAAATGATACCTATACTAAAATAAAATCCGTATGGATTAGCAAGTGATAATCTTTTTTCAACGAAATTAAAAAAATTGGGATATTTTTTACGCCAATGAATAAAATACTCATTTTTTGAGAAGGCTTCCGATATTGATTTCCCTAACGATTTAAAAAGATTTTTCATTTTTTCCAATTACTTTTATTTTTTGCGGTTTTCATTTCCATATGCAGAATGTCCACCGGCTGTGGTACGAGGCGAGCTTAACTCAAAAGATTAAGTTCCGGGAGACGGTTTTTTCGAAGGGAGTAATCTGCGATTACAAAAGTTTTGGAACCACCGAAATTGCAGGTATCTACGAGCTAAATCAAGCAATTTCCAAGAAAAAAAATCAACGATGGTACCCCCGAGAGGAATTGCCACGCCTACGGGTGGTCACCCGCAGGGTGAAACCTCTGTCTCCCCGCAATACCGCGGGGCGCTCTGTCTTCACCCGCCCATCTTTGCGTCCTTTATTTGAAAATGCGCGAACCTTCTTTGAGCGAAACTGACGCTCTGCCTCGCCGCTGCTCGCTAACGCTCGCGTGCCAAGCAAAAACATTTTCCTTACATTTTTAGATTTCGCGCGCCCCCTAAAATTTTTTTCAATTAAGGAAATGAAAATGTTTTTGCTTGACTCTGCCCTCAATACTTCGGGCAGGGCGGCGGGGCTTCGCTTCGGCTCGGGCGAGGCGGAATTCCCCCCACACCCCCCTTCCGCCTCGCCCTCGCTTGGGCTGGCGAAATTTTTTGCGGCGGGCTTACTCAAGTTTCTTTGATATCTTCTCCCAAATTTTATTCCACCAACCAGCAATGCGGCGACTGACCACGGCAATATAAATGCCGAGGCCGATAACGATGAGCGGCCAAACCACGCTCCAGCTCACTGCAATTAGTCCGGTATTTTTCAAAAAGAAGACCGCGCCGATGACTATTAAAATAAAAGCTAAAATCATATGGTTTTAGTGTATAACATTATGACCTTTATTTCAAATTAACGATGTATATCTCGCCGTCAGTAAAAAATTGATCTCCTGAAAAATTTTTGCCAAGCGTTGGCTCAATAAATTTTTCTTTTGCAAAATTAAAGATGACGCCAGCACTTTCTAAATCAGAAAATAACAGTTCTCTTTCCGTATCTATGTCCGACTTGATGGTGTGGGTAACAAGCCACTTGATGCCGATGTCTTGACTCGCTGTCCCGACATAGACGTACTTGCCGTCTTGTGTTTCAAACTGTGTGCGCCAAAATCTTACGTGATGACGCTCGCGCACGCTTTGCGTTTCGGTCGGTTTCTCAAAACCAAAATCGTGCACTTTGGCATTCCAAAATGACGGCGTCATCGGCGCGGTCGGATAGTTTTTATTTAAGATTGCCGATTTCGCAAGTTCGGCGACGGAAGCAAAGTTTGCGGAATCAGCGAAATACCACCCTGCTTTCTGCATCGCCTCAATAGTTTTCCGGTCGTTTTCGGCAATCAAGACAAAACTTAACGGTTCCTGTTTGTCGCCAATCAATGTTTCGGTAAAACGCGGAATATTTTTATCAGAAAACACAGTTAATGTGTCGGTAACAATGATTACGTCAGATATCTCTTGGTGCACGATAGGCGGATTATATCGCAGAGCAAAATTCACATAGAAAATAATTTCTGCAAGGATTAGGAATAATGTAAAAATTTTTGCTTTCCGCGACAAAATGAATGACGGCGACTGCTTGCGATGATGTAGCCACTCCGAGATAGTTATTCCTACTAAAAGCCAGAGCGCGCCCAAAAGATAGCCGCCCCACACATCGCTTAAAAAATGGACTCCGAGATACAATCGGCTCAAACCGATTGCGAGAATAATTATAATTCCGAAAAAAAGCGCGTTGATTTTATACTTCCATTTTTTAAGTTGCCTAAACAAAATATATGTAAGAAAGCCATAAAACGCAATGGAAATGGTTGCGTGTCCGCTGGGGAATGAGAAAGTGTCCTCGGCGTAAAAGGCAACATCAGGGCGCGCTCGATGAAACGCCAATTTTCCGAGCGAATTAAAAAGTTCGCTTCCGGCAATCGTTACCCAAAAGGGGAGCAGATACAATCTTTTTCGCCATAACCAAAGAATTATGGAAAGAACAAGCGCTGAACTTATGACAATTTGCCATTTCCCCAGCAGTGTTATCCATGTAAAAATTTTTATTAGTTCAGTATCGCGGAAAGCGAATAAAAGATTAGCCACTCTTGTATCCGCCAAAACGATAACATCGGAGGCAAGAATATCCTCAATGATGCCGAAAAATAAAAAAAGAATATATACAAACGCTATGCTAAGCAATGTGAGTGGCATGCCGGAAAATTTATTTTTATTCAATCTGTTGTGGACAAAGTTTGAAAGTAGCGGGTGCTTGGCAATAAAATTTTTGATGTCGGGGTTGACGGTAAGAGCCTCTTTTATAGACAGGGAAATTGATTTGAGAAAGGCAAAAAATGGCGGCGCATATTTTATGAGAATACGAATGATAATTACAGAAATAACCACCGCAAGAACAAATAACCCCACGCGACTTGACCAAATCTCAATCGCGTTTAATGCGCCGCCAAAGAAATAACCAAGAAGTAAAAAAGAAATCGCCCAAAGAATGCCGCTGATAATGTTCCAGAACAGAAAAACTTTTTTATCCATTCGGAAAAGTCCCGCGACAAACGGAATAATGGGCCGAAGCGGGCTGATAAATCTTCCCAAGAAAATGCTTTTATTGCCATGCTTTTTGAAAAATTGCTCGCCGCTTTCTAAATGGCTCAATTTGAGTATTTTATTTTCCTGACGGAAAAGTTTTGTACCCCGTGTGCCGAGATAATAACTAATGCTATCTCCGAGTATTGCGCCTATGGCAGAAAACCAAATCAAATCTCCGATATCCAAATAGCCTCGCGCAGAGAAGAAGCCGAAAAGCCCGACTAAAATAGTGCCCGGGATAATTAAGCCGATAAATGGCAATGCTTCCGCCAGAGAAATAAGCAATACTATCCAATATCCGAGCATGCCGAGATGTTGAAAAGTGGGAAAAATTGAATTTAAGAAATCCATAACTATTTTTTCATCAAATCGTCAAGCGAAACGCCGAGGGCTTTGGCGATTTTGCTTGCCGTGTTCATTGTCGGGCTTTGTATCGCGCCGGACTCAATTTTTATAATCGTATTGTGCGAAATATCGGCAAGTTTGGACAATTTGTCCTGCGACAAACCCCGCTGCTTCCGCAACTTCTTAATGTTTTTTGCTATTGTTGATTTTTCGTTTGACATTATGGTATAATAGTATTAGTATTAAAATACAATGACTATCCTAAAAGCCAATGACTAACACTAGTATTATATTACACAATTTAATTCCTTTTGTCCATAAAAATCCTCAAGGGAGTTCCTTAACCTTTTCCGCGCAGGGAGGGAGGGGTAAAGAAAAGAATCAAAAGCCCGCCGCAAAAAATTTCGCCAGCCCAAGCGAGGGCGAGGCGGAAGGGGGGTGTGGGGGGAATTCCGCCTCGCCCGAGCCGAAGCGAAGCCCCGCCGCCCTGCCCGAAGTATTGAGGGCAGAGTCAAGCAAAAACATTTTCATTTCCTTAATTGAAAAAAATTTTAGGGGGCGCGCGAAATCTAAAAATGTAAGGAAAATGTTTTTGCTTGGCACGCGAGCGTTAGCGAGCAGCGGCGAGGCAGAGCGTCAGTTTCGCTCAAAGAAGGTTCGCGCATTTTCAAATAAAGGGCACCAAACTGGACTTCCTGATTTTTTGTGGGGGGAAGCAGAGGTTTGCTCGCCGCGCCTACGGGCGCGGCTCGCAAGGAATGAAGCCGTAAAATCAAACGGCGGGACGAAATCCCAAGAAACAATTTTTTCGGAAATAAGGCGGTTCGTCATAACGAAGTTATGTATAAAAATAAATTTTTATTCCAATTTTT
>CAYYTW010000027.1:0-14263 GCA_964474765.1 uncultured Candidatus Saccharibacteria bacterium | reverse complement strand
ACGCCATGAGATTATGGTCTCAAGGAGTCCAGAATGTATCTGGCATTATGCACAAAAAACCAAAAAACCATGGCGCCCCTCACTTGACTATACTTGACTATTTTGGACGATCGTCCAAAATAGTCAAGTACGAAAATTAACAAAAAAAGCCGGGTTTTACCCGACTCTTTATTTATCGCCAAATAATTTTTTCTCCACCCATCGCCTGGTGTTTTCGTGCAGAACCATTTTGTCCTTTTTCTTTCGATAAAAATTCCTTCCTTCGAAATATCTGTCATTCTTGGACGATAATTTGCCTCTCGCTCGTCCGACGCCAACCCAATCGCAGAACATCTCGACATTATAGGGATACTCCATTTCACGCGGCTCATCGTCCATGCCCAACCAATATTGCCAATGGTGTTTGCTGCGCTTTTTGTGGCGATCCCACGCCGCGTCAAACGCTTCTTTGTTCTTACCGCAGTAATAATAATTCACGTACGGCACGAACTGGCTCGGCACAAATTTATCCCAATCGTGAACTAACCCCCGCCAAATCAAGCCCTCGCGGAAACATTCGATCATCACATACCATTTATGCTTCAGAAGATACCGGAAGTATTTCAAATAATTCACGCCGACTCCTCCGTCTTAATTTGTCAAAGAGCTGTTTAATCGTAGTGTTGCACCTGAGGGTAAAATGTAGGGATAATTCTTGATCGAGATAATAACATAATCATTTAAATAAGTCAAAAAAATTGCTTTTTATTTCTATTTATGTCATAGTGTAGATACAAAATTAGATGACTACCCCCTATATATCCAAGAGGGGGGGGTTTGCGTTTTTGTAAACTTCTCGACTTCGCCCAGTCCGACTAGGCTCCGCTCGAAGAATAAAAATATTTTTTGACATTATTGTTCGAGCTCGTCGAGAACTAACCAGATTGTTTAGACTTACCTCAAAATTCAAACCTGCCGGCGATCAGCCGAAAGCCATAAAAGAGTTAATTCGCGGCATGGATAAAGGTTATCGCTTTCAGACACTAAAAGGAGTAACCGGATCGGGGAAAACTTTCGCCATGGCCAATGTTTTAGCTTCCTACAAAAAGCCGGTTTTGGTTATTTCACCCAACAAAGCGCTGGCCGCCCAGCTTTATCACGAATATAAAAACTTTTTTAAGGATAATGCTGTTTGTTATTTTGTCTCTTATTACGACTACTACCAGCCCGAGGCCTATATCCCCATAACCGATACCTACATAGAAAAAGAGGCGATGATCAACGAAGAAATTGACCGCTTACGACACCAAGCAACCTCCGCCCTGATGCGCAAAAAAGATGTTATTATTGTTGCTTCTGTATCCTGCATTTATAATCTTGGCGTTCCTTCAAATTATTTTCAATCAGCCATTCATTTAGAGCTCGGCAGACCGATAACCAGAGAAGACTTAATTAGACAAATGATAAAAATCCATTTTGAAAGAACGAACACAGAAGTAAAACGAGGCTATTTCCGGGTGCGAGGCGACGTTTTTGAGTTGATACCCGCTTCGGGCGAAGTAATTAATAGAATAGAACTGAAAGATCAGAAAGTTCACGCGCTGGATATACTTGACCCATTAACAAGAAAGACAAAGTCCCGCGGTGAAAGCGAAGCTTTCTACGGCGGGACGAAGCCCCGTACCGTCCCGCTTGGCGGGACTGGTGCGCGGGTCGCTCGCCGGCTCAAAGAATTGGCAATTTTTCCGATCAAGCACTTTGTCACAACCGAACCGGAAAGAAAAAGGGCGATCAAAGACATTAAGGCAGAATTAGAAGCGCGGGTTAAATTTTTTGAAAAGAAAGGAAGGTTCCTGGATGCGGAAAGAATTTTGCGAAGAGCAAAAAATGACCTCTCCATGATAAAAACTCTGGGCTACTGTCATGGAATAGAAAATTACTCGCGCCACTTGGTGGGAAAATTGCCAGGGGAACCACCCGACACGCTTTTGTCATACTTTCCCCGGCGCGATGGAAAACCCGATTTTCTAACTATCATAGACGAGTCCCATATCGCCGTCCCGCAAATCAGAGGAATGTTTGAAGGAGACAAATCAAGAAAAGAAACGCTCATCGAATATGGATTCCGTCTGCCTTCGGCGCTGGATAACCGGCCACTGAAATTCAACGAATTTTTGGAAAGAACCGATAAAATTATTTTTACTTCGGCCACGCCGGGACCATACGAACTGCAGAACTCGAAACAAATCACGGAAATGGTAATCCGTCCGACTTACTTGGCTGACCCGGAAATCGAAATTCGGCCGGTCTTCGATCATTCGATAAACTCAGGACAAGTGCAGGACATAATTAAAGAAGCCCACAGGCTTGCCAAAAAGAATGAAAGAATGATTGTTAACACCTTAACGAAAAAGACGGCCGAAGAACTATCCGACTTTTTAATAAGCAAGAAAATCAAAGCGCGGTTCATGCATTCCGAGACAAAAACCCTGGAGCGGACAAAAATTTTAACTGATTTTCGAAGGGGCGTTTACGATGTTTTAGTCGGCGTTAACCTTCTACGTGAAGGTCTGGACTTGCCGGAAGTCAGCATGGTCGCGATTTTAGACGCGGACCGGGAAGGATTTTTGCGCAGCGAGGCCTCCCTAATTCAACTGATGGGACGGGCGGCGCGCAATGTTCAAGGAAAAATTGTTTTGTATGCCGACGTGATAACCGGCTCGATAAAAAATGCTGTTCGCCACGCCAACCGAATCCGCCAAATTCAACTCGCCCACAACAAAAAACATGGCCTAACGCCTCGCGGGATTAAAAAAGAGGTGAAAGAATTGATTATAATAGACGCCGGCAAAAACGCCAAATTGGCGCAAATTGACGATTATTAATTGGCGTAAAGTAGTTTCTATTTATAAATAAAAAAATGCCCCGCGAAGCGAGGCAGATAAAAATGTTTTGTTACTACAGTCGTTCCGTCCAAGGAATTATCTCAATTACCCGGCAATTGAAAAGAGCCACTTCTTTATGCCAATCGCAGACTGCCGGGAAGAAAAATTTTCCGACTGCTGTTTCAACGGTGGTATCGCCAGAACCGTGCCTAGTGAATCTGTTAACGCCCACTTCCGCCAACGCATCCGCCAGACCGATATAAGCTCTCTTTTCGCCGGATTCCAGCGAGAAAATGATAAAAAATCGTTCTTTATCGATCTTGCCGAAAAATTTCACGATGCAATTATCCGGCAAGCCGGCAATTACTAACCCGTAAGAATTACGATAGATCTTCATGAGATCCTCTCTGTTTTCTGTCGCCCTCATACGCTAAAAAGTAAAGGACAATCGCTCCAACAAGGAACACTACCCCCGAAAAGAGGCAAGCGGTAATATCACGCTGCGCATCCCACACAGCGGCCCGGGACAATAATGTGCTGCCCGCGAACATGGCGATTGGAGCGCAAACAGCCATCAAAATTCTCTCGACAAGACAGGGCCGAACAAATGTCAAAAGATATATCACATTGGCTACCAGCAAGACAACCAAGACAACTCCCGTCTGGGGCGGCGGCAAAATCGCCAAAAGTCCGATTTTTGAAGTTGCGACATCTAATGTAACAAGAAACATATAAACAAACAACGATAACGGAAACAAAACTTTTGCGACTTTTGATAGCATCCTTCTTCCTCCTGCTTTCAAAGTGCTTTTATCAAAAGTTATCATAATTAACAAAAAATGTCAAAACACGAAGATAAAATCATCATTAATGGCGCTCGGGTTCACAACCTCAAGAATATAAACCTCGAGCTCCCGAAAAATAAATTAATCACTTTTACCGGCGTCTCAGGAAGCGGCAAGTCGTCACTGGCTTTTGATACGATTTTCGCCGAGGGGCAAAGACGCTACATCGAATCCCTCTCGCCCTACGCCCGCCAGTTTTTGGGACAAATGGACAAGCCGGATGTCGACAGTATAGAAGGACTATCGCCGGCTATTTCCATCGGCCAAAAAGCGCTTTCCCATAATCCGCGTTCAACTGTCGCCACAATGACCGAAATATATGATTATCTCCGCGTCTTATTCGCCAGAATAGGAAAACCATATTGCCCGACTTGCGGCCGGGAAATCCAGCGTCTAACCATTGATGAAATGTTCAATCTGATAACCCAAAAAACTAAGGAATCAAAGACCGAATATTTAATGATACTTTCCCCCATTATCCGCGGCCGGAAAGGAGAATATTATCAGCTTTTATATGATTTTCTGCAGAAAGGTTTTTCAGAAGCGCGAATAGACGGAAAGATACATTCCCTGCACGATAAAATAGTACTCTCGCGCTATAAGGCGCACGATATTGATATTGTTATCGACAAGGTGCTGCCGAATGATGAGTCGCGACTCTTTGAAGCTTTAGAATCAGCGCTGGATTACAGCAAGGGGTTAGTAACGGTGATTTTTAATAATAAATCTGCAGTCATCTCAACACCCCCATCTGTCATTCCCGCGCAAGAGGGAATCCAAAAAAAACCAGACAAAAAACATGTCCGTCTGGATCCCCGCCTACGCGGGGATAACAAAACGAATGTAGAAAGCGAACCCAACGAACTTCTCCTCTCCTCCCGCCTTTCCTGTCCCAATGACGGTTTTGCTTTCAGCGAAATAGAGCCGCGACTTTTCTCTTTCAATAGTCCCTATGGCGCTTGCGAAACTTGTCACGGCTTAGGCAGAAAAAGCCTGTTTTCCGACGAACCGTGCTTAATTTGCCACGGCAAACGCCTTAAGCCGGAAGCGCTGTCCGTAAAGATATCCGCCCAAGGCGCCTGCCTGCCGGCCGGCAAGAGATCCGCCTCCGGCAGACATCAAAAAAACATCAACGAAATTGTTTCGCTGACCATCGAGGACTGCTACGAATTTTTTGTCGACCTTGAAGAAAAATTAGCCGAGAAAGAAAAAACACTCTCGCGCGGCCTGACCAAAGAAATTATCTCAAGATTAGGATTCTTGTTGGAGGTCGGCTTAGATTACATAGCGCTCGAACGAGAAGCCTCCACCCTTTCCGGCGGCGAAGCGCAAAGAATGCGCCTATCAAGCCAGATCGGTTCCATGCTTTCCAACACCCTCTACGTCTTAGATGAACCGACTATCGGCCTGCACGAAAGAGACACGGAAAAACTGCTGAAGACACTCAAAGAACTGCGTGATCTGAATAATACGATTATTATCGTTGAACACGAAGAAAGAATGATCAAAGAATCAGATTTTTTGGTTGATCTTGGTCCGGGTGCCGGCATTGAAGGAGGAGAAATTGTGGCGGCTGGCGAAACAAAAGAACTGATCAAAGACAAAAAACAGAAATCCCTAACCCTGGATTATCTTCGAAAAGACCGGCAGATAGAAATTCCTCCGCGGCGCACCAAGATGACGGAGAAATTAAAAATCATCGGCGCCCGGATGAACAACCTGAAAAATATCGATGTGGAAATCCCTTTGCGAAAACTGATCTGCGTAACCGGCGTTTCCGGCAGCGGCAAATCCAGCTTGTTTGAGGTACTTTATAAAAACGTGGTTCGGAAACTATACCATATTCACCATCCTCTTCATCCTGAGCCAAAGGCGAAGGATCTCATAAACGAGGAAAATCATAGTGATGGGATTCTTCGCTCCGCTCAGAATGACAAATATTACGCTTCAAAAATCTTAGGAACTGAATATATACGTCGCATCGTGGAAATAAGCCAGTCGCCTATCGGCCGGACCCCGCGCTCCAATCCGGCAACCTACACCGGTATCTGGACGCCCATCAGGGATTTCTACACCTCGCTGGAAGACGCCCGCGCCCGGGGCTACGGCAAAAGCCGGTTTTCTTTCAATGTCAAAGGCGGCCGCTGCGAAGCTTGCCAGGGAGCCGGCTATAATCTTGTTGAAATGCACTTCCTTCCGCCGATCTTAGTTCAGTGTGAAGTCTGCAAGGGCAGAAGGTTTAATAAAGAAACACTGGAAGTAAAATATGAAGGGAAAAACATTGCCGACATCTTAGACCTGACCGTCAACGAAGCGCTGGATTTTTTTAAAGACATCTATCCCGTTGCCGACAAACTAAAAGTCTTGGAAGACATCGGCTTGGGCTACATTAAACTCGGGCAAAGCGCCACTACCCTTTCCGGCGGCGAAGCGCAAAGAATCAAACTGGCAAAAGAGCTTTCCGAACGCGCCACAAAAACCGTTTACCTGCTCGACGAGCCGACCGTGGGCCTGCACTACCACGATGTCGAACTTCTAATCGCGATCCTGCAAAAACTGATTGAACGCCAGAACACCGTCATCCTCATTGAACACAATCTGGAATTAATCAAAGTCTGCGACCACATCATCGATTTAGGCCCGGAAGGCGGCGACAAAGGCGGAAAAGTCGTTGCTACCGGCCGGCCGGAAGAAATAGCGCGAAACAAAAATTCATATACGGGACAATATTTAAAAAAATTGCTCTAATTGACCTAATTTCTAATTATTCTAATGAAACCCGAAACGCCAATGTTTAATATCTGAATTTTCTTAAAATTGGAGGTTGGTCATTAAGATTTCTTTAGATTAATTAGAGCAATTAGAATAATTAGACATTATGAACGCAGTGAATTTAAAGCGTTTCCCTCTCTCCCCCGGTGTTTACCTGTTTAAAGATTGTAAAAACAGAATTATTTATGTTGGCCGGGCAAGTGTTTTAAGAAAAAGAATCGCTAGCTACTTCGCCAAACATCTGACTGATCCCCGAATCAGCCAGATGGTCAACGCGGCCAAAAAGATCGATTTCCGAAAGACTGCCAATCTGCTGGAAGCGGTTATTTTGGAAGCAAACCTGATAAAAAAATACTGGCCGAAATATAATATCAGGGAAAAAGACAATCGCTCATTTATTTACATTGTTATTCAAAAAAAAGAATGGATGTATCCGTTGATTATCCGCGGCCAACAATTAAATAAATATGAGCCAAAAGAAGCACATATTTTCGGCCCCTTCAAAAGCTATGCGACCGCCAAAAATCTCCTGTTACTCCTGCGCAAAATCTTTCCTTGGAGCACCTGCAAATTGAACCAAAAAAGACCGTGTTTCTATTATCAAATCGGCTTGTGCCCGGGGAAATGCACGGGCGCAATAAACGAAAAAGAATATAAAAAAATAATCGATAATTTAATTCTTTTATTAAAAGGAGGGAAAGATAAAATTAAAAGAATGTTGAAAAAGACCAAACCAGAGAAACTAAAGTTATTAGGACGCATTGATGACTCGATTTTAATAGCCAGAGAGAATAATTTTTTGGAGAACGATTCTCTTTGGAAGAACAGCTCTCCCAGCATTAGTCGGGTTTCCCCGCGCAAGAACCGTTCTCCTCATATTGGTAGAATAGAGGGCTACGATATTTCTCATTTCGCCGGCAAAGAAATTGTCGGCGCCATGGTTGTCTGGCAAGACGAAGATTTTGATAAATCTCAATATCGTCTTTTCAAAATTCGCACTGCCCGGCCCAACGACGATCTGGCAGCATTGGAGGAAACCATTGCGCGTCGATTGAGACATAAGGAATGGCCGTATCCCGACTTGATTTTGGTCGACGGCGGCAAAACGCAGGTCAAAACCGTAGAAAAAGTTTTGGCTGAATATAAAATAAATATTCCAGTTGTTGGGGTCGCAAAGCCGCCCGATCGCCGCCATAATCAATCGTTTAGTTATCATCATGAACCACGGGTGAAGGATCTCATAAACAAAGGGGGGCACGCTGATGAGATTCTTCGTTTCACTCAGAATGACAAACATGGCGATAAATTAGTCTTTGGCAAAACGCAAAAGACCCAGAAAGACCTGATTTCGCTCTCGCTTCCCCAGCTCCTGAAAATTCGCAACGAGACGCACAGATTCGCAAACTCCTTAAGAAAAAAACTGCTGAAAAAGAAGATTAAGTGACGCGCTATTGACCCCGTTAGAAGTCGCGGACGCTTGCGTCTGCGCCCTACTTCTAACGGGGTTAACTTTCTAAATAAAGCATCTATATTTTATATAGATTATATCAAAGGAGGGCACCGATGCTTCAAGCATGCGCAGTTCTGTTAAGCTTGGTTATAATTTTTGTTTTTCTGAAAATTTATGGCGAGATGCGCTACAGTAAAGGGCAAAAAGACAAACACGAAGAAATTGTCAAAAATCTACTGACCCCAGCGCGATACGATGCCTTCAAACTCGACTGTTATCCGCCCCCCGAAATAAAACTCCACGGCCAACTAATCGTCGTAATAGAAGTTACAGAATGCATGCACAAAAAAACCAAAATAAAATTTATCGAAGAATAAAAACAAAAAGGCCTCGACGTAACGTCGGGGCTGTTTTTTACAAAACGATACGATGAACGAACAATACGAAATGCTCACCGCCATAATTACTAAAAGAATATCCGCTTCCAAGGTCCTTGCATATAATTAGTTCTGCGTCGGACATTTTTTTCAAGAACAAAAGCGCTTTTTCAAATCGTTCCCGGCAGACCGGAATATCTTTTAACTCCGCTATAACACAGGCAAGATAACCACCGGGTCCAACAATCCGTCTCATCTCTCGAATTGAACGAATGCCCGTGAGTCCAACCATTGCGCTGGAAAGAACGATGTCGAAACAACAATTCCGGAAAGGAAGATGATAAGCATCAGCATGAACACAGGCCCCGTAGACCGAATGCCTCCGTGCCTCGTGTAAACGATTCTCAGCAACATCTAAACCGATGAGCAATCCTTGCCAGCCAGATTTTTCCAGTTCTTCGCCGACCAATCCGGGACCGCACCCCACATCAATCATTCTTTCCCCACCGCGAAGCAAGGGTAAAATATTTTCTATCAATAAGGCCGGGATATTCCAACCCTCCGATTTTTGAAATGACTCATATCGGCCAGACGCCGGACAATTATAGAATTCCCGCATCTCTTTCGTTGTCCGAAACACTCAACCCCTCCTATTATATATAATTATATGCCGCCTATATCCCGGGAACGGGAAATTTTAAGAATAATTCTTCAACTTCCTTTTTGAGGCTCGCCAAACAATCTTCATCCTGATAATTTTTGAGCGCCCCGACTATCCATTTGCCAAGTTGTTCCATTTCTTTTTCTTTCATTCCTCTGGTGGTAGCCGCTGGCGTGCCAAGCCGTATGCCGCTGGGTTTTAGCGGTGGTTTAGAATCGTCAGGAATAACTTGTTTGTTGACGGTGATAGAAATTCTATCAAGTATCCGCTCGGCTGTTTTGCCGTCAATGCCGAAACTTACCATAGTATCAGTCACCATCATATGATTATCCGTTCCGTCGGTTATCAGCTTTGTTCCGTTTTCCATCAGTGTTTGCGCCAAAATCTTGGCGTTTTTAAGAACCTGCTTTCCGTATTCCTTAAATTCCGGCTCAAGCGCCTTACCCAATGCCACGGCAATGGCGGCGATTGTCTGCATGTGCGGTCCCCCTTGTAAGCCGGGGAAAACCGACTTATTAATCGCTTCCGCGTATTTTTCCTTGCATAGAATCATCGCGCCGCGCGGACCGCGAAGCGACTTATGGGTGGTTGTCGCGACTATATCAAACCCGTAATCAAATGGATTCCGCATCACGCCCGCCGCTATCAAACCACCGATATGAGCGACATCGGCAAATGTAATCGCCCCGACCTCATCGGCCACTTTCTTAAAATCAGCATAATCATAGTCTCGCGGATAGGATGTATAGCCGCACATCACAATTTTCGGCTTAACCTCCTTGGCTGTTTTCATTAATTCATCGAAATCAATTCTACCCTTTTCGTCGGGACAGGTTTTATAACGGACAAAATTAAAAACTTTGCCCATGTGCGAAACCGGCGCGCCATGGGTTAGATGACCGCCATGGCTAAGGTCCATCGCCAAAATCGTATCTCCGGGATTTAAAAAGGCGAAATAAACCGCTTGGTTCATCGGCGAACCGGAAAGCGGCTGAACATTGGCGTGTTCGCAGCGAAACAGCTTTTTTGCCCGCTCGATCGCCAACCTCTCAATAATATCAGTATACTCCTGCCCGCCATAATACCGACGGCCCGGATACCCCTCCGAATATTTATTGGTCAGAATCGAGCCGTTGGCCGCCAAAACCTCCGGCCAAGTATAATTCTCCGAGGGAATCAACTCTATCCCCCGCGCCTGCCGCTTCTCCTCGCCAACAATGGCATCATAAACATCGTGGTCGTTCTCGCTTAATTGTTTCCAGTTTCGATTGGAGTTCATTGCTCCGATTGTCATTCCGTGCTTGACACGGAATCCATATCAAATTAAAACTTATTCTGGATTCCCGCGTTCGCGGGAATGACAAAACTAATTAACTAATAAACCAACCGTAAACTACTGACTAAACCTGCTTCTCTCTTTTCTTCGCCGTTACCCGGCCGCCTTGCCACTGGCCGCGGTAGAGATGAGTTTTGCCCCTCACTTGAAAAAACATAGCGTGAGCCACCCGAGCGCCTAGCTCTATTTTAACATCGCAAGGCCCCAGATTGGCAATGGCAAAAGTCAGCTCCCCGCAATAGCCCGGCGCGCAGGTCGCGGTAAAAATCATCATGCCTGAACGGAAAATGGTCGTTCGGGGAGTGAAAAGTATCAAAACGTCTTCCGGCGTATTAACTTTCTCAATGGTTTTCATCAGATAATAAGTTCCGGGCTTAAACACAAAACTCGTCAGCTTCTTTTGGTCGTATTTGGCGACTAATTTTACATCCGGAGTTTTTCTTTCTTCCACGCCCAAAAAGCTTTTTTTTGTCTTGAAGGCATAAACTTCTCCCAACCTCAAATCAAACCCGGCGCCTTCCGGGTTTGTTAATTCACGCTCGGATAAATTCTCCACGAGCTTCTTGGTTTTAACAAGCTTTAAAAGCTGGTCAACGCCCAATATCACGCTCGCCTGTCATCCTGAACGAAGTGAAGGATCTCACAAACGATATTCCGATCACAACCGTGAGATTCTTCGGGCTACGCCCTCAGAATGACACAACTATTGGATTTCTTTTAATTTCTCCTGAAATCTGTCTTCCAGATCTCCGTGCATCTCCTGGTGGAATTTGTCATCATATCCTTCAACCAACGCCTGAACCATGCCGCAAGGCGTCTCCTCTAGACAAAAACCCACGGCTTGACACTTAGGAACAAGATGGCTGGCCAGATAACCCAATCCTTTTTCCTTCAGAAGATTTTTTATCATCGCCACCTCTTTTCTGCTCAATGACCGCATCTCCTCCTCGGCCGTCGAACAGATGCGAATCGGATAATAACCACTGATCAAGTTAAAAAGATTATATTCCTGCAAAACATCGACTTTCAGGGCGCGCGGAACAACGAAAAGCGCGTCTGGCGGCTTAACGCCGAGCTTTGTCATTTGATTATAGGCATTTAAAGAGTCGAGCCCCCGCTCCAGCCAAGCATACAAAAATTCTTCGTTAGCGGCGACTGATTGTGGAATAGAATAAACCTGTCCGAGCCTATCGATGGCTTTTTTATCGAGTTTTTTCTGCTGAATCTGCTTTTCATATTTCTTGAAAATCTTGGCTGCCCTATCAACGCAATAATAAATAGACTCGACGACCATCGAGACGGTTCTGTGCCGCTTCTTTTCACCCCAAACCCGCAAAACGACCGTAGATAGAATCTTAATATTGGCCGCTAAATGATAATCTCGAGCAATCTGATTCCGCTTCAATAAAACACTGTGCCAGCATTTTTTAATATCTTTTTTGCTGCCGGCCATCTTTTTAATTTCCTTTTCCAGTTCTTCCAGCCGCTTTTTCAAGCCGGAGGTAGGCAGAAAATCAGTCGAAACAATCTCCGAATCATTGTTTGTTTTTTTCTTCGACATCAAGTCTCTGACAATATTCGGATTTTTATGATTTTTGAAGATATTCGGATAAGGATAAGTATTACGCGGGGCAACCTGTCGCGTAGCATAAAGAAGGTCCACGCCGTAGTTTTTAAGCTGGCCCTCTATTTTTTTAAGCAAAAAACCAACTTCTTCCGGCATCCAATCGCCCTCCGTCTCCCATTCCCTTTTGAGGGCGACAATAGACTCCATTGGGAACTGAAACACGCCGGTTCCATAAACGCCGAACTGTAAAACCTTGCTTGCTGCATCCTTGCTGACACCCTGCGACAAAAGAAAATTAAGAAGATTAATATTTTTTCCCGAAGCTTGCCGATAAACTTCTTTAGCTCCTTTTTTGGAAAGGATGCTTGAAGGATAAACAATGTCTTCAGTAGAGGTGTCTGTCCGCCGGCCGGAAGCCATCAGGGCGGAAGCAAAAGTCATCGAGGTCAAACCAGAGTCTAAGAACTTACTGCCCTCATACGAAAAACAAATGACCGGCGTCGTGGCAATCGAAGCGTGCCCCCTCAAAGACGATTTTCGCATTATTCGCTGCATCCTTTTTTCGCGATCCATCCCCTTCTCCATACCATCTTTGTATAATTGCTGAACCGATTTACCCTTAAATACCAAGAGCGAAGAGAGCGAAACTATCTCCTGGGGACTTAAAATTCCTGTCTTGTCTTCAAGAACAGGAATAATGCCTAGAAATGTTACATTGAGGTCTTTAGTGGTACGCATTTATTATAGAAGCTAATTTACGCTAATGAACGATGCGCTAATTCACGCCAATGGCGTTTTTTTGGCTTCTAAAAATTTATTGGCGTAAAGCGGCGTTTTATCGACTATCCGCATTTTTATTAAACCTGCTGGCGGTGGCGGAATTTTGCTCGTAATATCTATCCTTTGGGCAATATGGCCGGGCGGCTGCGCCAGACAAAGTTTCAAAAGTCATAGCGCAAATCCGCATACCGGCATAGAGAACCACCGGCATAATCCCCAAATTGCCAAGTTCCATCACTGCTTTGCCTGTCCAACCAGGATCAAACCGAGCCGCGGTCGAATGCACCACAACGCCCAGACGCCCAAGAGAACTCCTTCCGTCCAGCCGCCCCATGATATCATCTGACAAAATAATTTCCTCTTTAGTGACGGCAACGGCAAAACCCTTCGGCTGGAGAATAAAGGGCTGATTATCGACGATGTTTACCTCCTCCATTATATTTTCGAAATCCACGGGCTGTTTTAGGTCGATAAACGGATACTGGCTGGGTTTGAAAATCTTAAAAACATTGCCTAAATGCAAATCAAGAGAACAAGGACCAAGTTGTGCCTTAAAATCGGGCAAAGGAGAAATCTTTATTTTGCCCTCTTTAATGTATTTTAAGATGTCACGGTCTGAGAGAATCATCTAAAAATGACCAATGTTCAAATCCCAATGACCAATCAATAACTTAATACTTTAATGAACGAATTTTTGGTCATTGGTCGCTGGTGCTTAGGATTTAATCGACAACCTCTATTCCCATACTTCTCGCCGTTCCCTCAACAATCTTCATCGCGCCTTCAATATTTTCCGCGTTCAGATCAGGCAGCTTGGCTTCCGCGATTTCGTGAATCTGCGCGCGGGTTACTTTACCTACCTTATTTTTATGGGGCACTCCCGAACCTTTTTCGATTCCCGCCGCCTTACGCAATAGATCGGAAGCTGGCGGAGTTTTCAGCTTGAAATCATAGGTTCTGTCCTCGTAAACCGTAATTTCAACGGGAACTATAGCGCCCGTTTTATCTTTTGTCGCGTCGTTATAGCGCGAACAAAACTCGCCCAAGTTAAGACCGTGCGGCCCCAGGGCGGTGCCCACCGGCGGCGCGGGAGTAGCTTGGCCGGCGGGAATTTGAAGCTTAATAATTGTTTTAATTTTTTTAGCCATGTTTGTAGAAGCTAATTTGCGCCAAGAAAAACACGCTAATTTACGCTATCTGATTTTTCCGGGCTTTATCGTATATTCGACGCTTAAATTCTAATTTTTCCCAATTTATACGGACTGGCTTTTAAATAATGCCAAAATTGTCTTTCGTCTTCCTTGGTTATAAACGGTTTACATTTTATCTCGATAAGTATGATTTCATTTACAATCTTATCGGGTATGTAAGTACCTAATTTTTCTCCTCGAAAATAAATATTTATCCTCTTTTGATTTTCTACCTTATAATCTCTTTCCCGCAAGGTAAATTTCTAACGCTTTATCAACTATGGCCTCTTTAAACGAACCCCCAAACTCTTGCCAGACCTCTCGACACGCCTCAATTATATCATAACTCTTTCTCGTATAAAAAATCGTGTATAATGCCACCCTATTCTGGACTCTTGAGGTATTTTAAAATTTGGCATGC
>CAYYTW010000026.1:0-14535 GCA_964474765.1 uncultured Candidatus Saccharibacteria bacterium | reverse complement strand
ACTCCAAAACAGGCTGCGTAAAACAGAAAGCCGCCCCGCAGTACTGCGGGGCGGCTTTGCAAAATTCTCTTATCTCTTATATTTTCCGTTATATTTTCCGCCATATCTTTGACCCGCCTACTGCGTTACCTTTCCCGCGTCCCAGGTTATTATCGGATCGTCTGGCAGATCGGTTCCGATTTGCGCGTCAGTAGTTTTCAAATCGATGCCGGTGAAAGAATCTCTGCCGGTGATAACTGATTGATTGATAATCTCCACGATTTGATTAATCTGCGGGGCGGCGGGAGTTAAACCAATCTGAAATGCCGCATACTTGGCCGGAGAGAGAACGCCGGTGCCGGCCGGCAAAGTGCCGATGTCCCAGACGATCCGCCGATTCAAACTATCGTATTGAAAACTGGTCGAAACGGGCTTAAATTTATTCAACCACGCCGTATAAGAAGGAAGCGTCGCCTCTACTCGCACGTTTTCAACATCATTGGAAGGATTGGTCACGTACCAATAAATAGTATAACTTGTAGTTTGAGCGACCTTCGGAGGAATCGGACCGCTGTTGGGCAAAAAATTATCCTGATAATACCCTTTGGCATCCAGACCTAACTTGCTATTGACTTTAATGGTAAGTTCCACCGTGTCCGAAATCTGCTGATCCAGTAAGGCTAGTGGGATATTGGCAGAACCGCTGCTAACAATATCGTAGATCGCGAAATTCTTGTCGTTATAGTTTTTAACCGGCAAATTGTCTTTTACTTTGACTAAAAAATTTAATTCGCCGCGGGCGCCTGCGTTAAGAATCATTAGTTCCGGTGTGTTGGTTTGATCCCAAGTAGCGCTATTGCCCAGGCTCTCGAACGATCCCTTGCCCCCCAAATCAAGAGAGGTAAAATCCAGGGCTTGTGTGTTAAATTTCAAAACAATTTTAACCGATGGGATGCTTAAGGTGCTGTTGTTTTGATATTTGATGGCATATTTCAACTCTTCGCCCGGATTGGCGATATATTCATGGGCGCCATTAACCGTCTGCTCAAGCGACAAAACCGGCAAAGAGATTTGCGCGGATTTTACCGCGTCGGCATAGGCTGTAAAACCATTGTCTTTCATAACACCCAAGTAGCCATGAAATATTTTTACATTGCCGCGTTCGCCTTCAATTGTCCCGGTAATAAGAATTTTCCCTTCTTTTTTGCTGTTTAAACTGCCTATCTCCCAAACATTTTCCTTAGGCTGGGGATAAGCGGAGGAAACTTTGAAACCATCCGGGTACTCGACTTTAACGAATAAATTATCAAATGAAGAGTCGCTATCATTGAGATATTTCAAAGACACGGTGATTTGTTGTCCGACAGAGACCCGCGCCGGCATATCAAATGTCAAAACTAACGGCACGGAAATTATTCTGCTGGTAAAAGTCGCTATATTTTCGAAGCGCGCGTTTGTTTTGGCCGGCTGATAACTTAACTTCACCGTCAACTGCTTCTGGCTATTTTTCAAACCGATAAGCTTGCCCTTAAACTCAATTTCTTTATCCTGACCGGCGGCTAAAACGCCAATCGGGATTTGTTCAATAAGCTGGCCGCTATCCGCTATGCTATCCGCCGGCCAGTTGAAAACCAATTGCGCGTCGTTCAAATTAACTTTAGTGCTGTTTTTGCAATTCACCCGATATATCACTTCTTCGCCACTTGCTACCCCGTCCGACCCGATGATCTTCACTTCAACCCAGGTTCGATCAAAAGAACTTTGGGCATACCAATAGACGAAGACTAATAAGACCGCGATTATAAGAAACAAAAGAGCGCCGCCAGCCAAAAAATGCTTGGCTGACAAAGGCGGACGGAAGAAGTCCCGGATTTTAGCATCCCATTTTTTCCTTTCAGCTTCCCGTGGCTTCTGACCGCTTTCATGAATGTTTTTCTTTTCACCAGGCCGAAAAATTGTGGGAGCCGTTGGACGGTCACCAAATTGGGCCCCCGGCTTATATAATTGTCTGCGAATATCATCTAATGGCATACTCGATAGTAGAATTTCGACTCTTTGTTAAAATTGCCGAAATCCCCAAAGTTAATTTTATTTAGTATCTCAACGAGTCCCGCGCCTAAATACATAAGCTACAATCTTATTAACAGGAGTTACGCGCCTCCTTATTGTTCGAGCTTGCCCCCACCTTATGCATATAAGTGTGGGGGCCTGTCGAGAACTATTCAAACTAAAATTTTAACTTCTCCACAAGGTCGAAGAATAAAAATTTGGCTTATTTTCATTGCGCCTTATTTTCATTGCGCTGCGCAACTTCTATTAGATTATAACATAGGCAGTCTTTTTGCGCTACGGGCACCAACGCTAAAAATCTTCTGGATTCTACTCTCTGCCCGCATAAACCTTGAATAAAATCCAGCCGGACCGGCTGTCTCGGATCGGCTGGATGGCCGAGAGAAACGAGCAGATGACTCTCAAACTTTTCTAAAAGCTTTTCGACTGTTTGAGAATTATGTTTTTTCTCCTCGAAAAAATAAAAGGTCTTGGTTGCCAAATCCCAGATTTGTTCGTCCTTTTCCGGCGCGACAATCAGCTTGTCCAAAAGCTCAGATAAATAATGGGCGGTCGCGAGCGCCAAAAGGTCAGTCCGTAAATTTGGAAACCCATTGATGATTGTCGTGCCGGCGACCGCGTCGATATTCTTACTATAAGCAAGCATCAAATGAACATGATTAAAAAGCTCGAGCGTTTCCCGCAGTTTTGCCCCTTTCTTTCTCAAACTCTTCGCTTTTATCAAAATTTTCCCATGCTCCTTGGTATAAACAACCAATATTTTGTCGAATTCGCCAGCGTTAAAACGCCTGATAATAATTCCTTCAGTTTTATGAAGAGGTGTCTTCATAGAGTTACGACTACGGACATTTACATCATTCCTCCTCCCCTCAGACTTTGTCCGTCCGTAGCTTTACGCGAGGGAGGAGTGGTGGCGTTGACGTAAAAGACGCAATCCACACAGCGCCTCCCCTCAATCTTTTCCTCAAATACCCTTGTTTTAAGCCAACGATTTTTCAAAAAAGTGGCCAAAACCCTATTAAGCAACAGGTCTATTGAAAAAGAATAATTTCGCCTAATTTTTGGTGAAAGCTATTCGCTTGTTTTTCCGTCAAAATGCTCCTCGTCAGCCTCCGCCAACTTTTTGGTTTCATGAATTACTCCATCCCGATGATTGGGCGGAGAATAAAGAGTATAAAGCTTCATCTTGTCGGCGCCGGAGGTATTGATAATATTGTGCCTGGCGCCGGCCGGAATAACAACCGCGTAACCATCTGCCAAAATATGCTCGACTTCGTCTAAAACAGCTTTGCCTTCGCCCTTTTCAATCCTGATAAACTGGTCCAATTCATGGACTTCCTCGCCGATGTCCTGCCCGGGCTCTAGGCTCATCAAAACCAACTGGCTATGTTTGGCGGTATAGAGCACCTGCCGGAATTTATCATTTTCCGCCGCGGCTTTTTCTAAGTTTACGACGTAACCATTCACCCCGTTAGATATTTTTGGTAATTTTTGCATATTTATGGTTACCCACGCCCCCATTAAGATACTTTGTGCAAGAAGTAATAGCAAAAAGATATCTAACGGGGTTCATATTTTTCGAAGCCTAGCCCAAATTTATCCTCCGAGTGGAATCGAGAAGTCATAAATTTCGGTCCAAAGAGTTCTCGACGAGCTCGAACAATAAATAATGTGCTCTACCCCTTAATTATTATTTGGTGATCTTCCAAATTCCAACCTTGATTTTTTCACCGTCTAAATCGATTTCTTTTTCCAAATCAAATTTCATACCTTGACCATAGCTTTCCAAACTTCTCGCGCGCGTTTCTTTTTTAATGTAATCCGCCCACTTTTTGAGTGTTTCTTGAAACTTGAAACTTGAAACTTGAAACATAACGATAATTACATCTTGCGGCACAAATCCAGCATCTTTGCGTATATTCTGAATTTGCCGAACGAGCTCCCGCGCCACTCCTTCTTCTCTCAATTCCGGCGTGATTTCCGTATTCAATTCTATTTCATTTTTAATACTTTTATCAAACACCGCGCTCTTTATATTCAATTCTTCTTTTATCAACTCCAACAATTCTTTTTCTTTTCTTAAATCGTAATTCTTTCCGCCCGAGGCGGATCCGCCCTTGGCGGAAAATCGTAATTCTTTTAGGGGCTGCCTGATTTTTATCTTCGCCTCCATCCGCAAGGCCAACGCTCTCGCCACAATCTCCCGCGCCATTCGCATACTACCCTCTAATCTCTTATTCATTAACCTCTTATCCGGCTTTGGATAATCACAAAGATGCACCGACTCACGTTTTGCCGTAGTCCGTAAGCCGTAGTCCGTAGTCAACGTTCGATAAATTTCTTCGCTGATAAAAGGCGCGAACGGCGCTATTAATTTCGCCAAACTCAAAAGCACAAAATGCAATGTCTGCGACGCCTCGTCTTTTTCTTTCAAACTTTTCGGCTGCTGAAATCTTTCCCGCGACCGCCGAATATACCAATTAGACAAATCGTCTATAAATTCTTCTATCAGGCGCGCGGCGGAAACAATATCATATTTTTCCAGATTGCCAATAACCTGTTCGTTCAAATGATTGAAACGGGAAGAAATCCATTTGTCCAGCAAATTTTCGGGCTTAAATTTTTTGGGTTTAAATTTCTTATCAGCGTAGGTCTCGAAGAAAACCAATGAATTGTAAAGCGTGCCGAAAACTTTCCGGTTTTTATCCTGCAAATCTTTAACATCGAATTTTTTCGGATCGCCGGCAGAATTAACAGTGTAAAAATACCAGCGAACCGCATCAGCTCCAAATTTTTCGCACATCTCCCAAGGGTCAACTACATTCCCCTTTGATTTAGACATCTTCTTGCCGAATTTATCTACCACAAGCCCCGGGCAAATAACATTTTGATAGGGCGCCCCATCTTTGACAACCCCGCAAAACTCCATCAGAGTCGCCACGGCCAATAATGTATAAAACCAACCGCGCGTCTGGTCGATCGCTTCGGAAATATAATCGGCCGGATAATGATTTTTAAATTCCTTCTCACTTCCTTTCCGATGCGGATAGCCCCACTGCGAAAAGGGCATGGTGCCGGAGTCAAGCCAGACATCCAAAACATCTTTTTCACGCGCCATCTCGCCGCCGCATTGGCACTGCGATTTGATCTTATCAATGTAGGGCCGGTGCAGATCCAGAACAAAATTTTCGTCATGCGGTAAAGGAATAAAATCCAATTCGCGGCATTGGCCGGTTTTAATGAAATCTTTTTTGTCCTGGTTAAGTTTTGCCGCCTCTTCGTCAACCAACCACTTAGCGCCGGCCGTCATCATCCAAGCGGTATATTCGTGGCAAACAATCAAAATATTTTTTTCTTGATATTTTTTATCAATTTCTTCCAAAAAATTCATCGCCCGTTGCTTAAGCTGGGTTAGATTCTCGCCTCTCGGCGGAATTTTGGAAAATTTTTCCAGCTGGGAAGAAAAATAAGAACCCGCTGTCGCAGAACCTTGATTCGCGCTTTGCGCGAAATAGGCATGATATTCTTTTGGATTTTTGTTGTTAAAAACTCCCGCATTAATCTCCCGAATTCTCGGATCAAAAACGATTTTGCTCTTATTGAAACTAACGGTCTCGGCAACCAACTCGGCCGTCTGCTTGGCCCTTAAAAGGTCTGACGAAAAAATAAAATCGATTTTTTTGCTTTTAAGTTTTTTCGCGGTTTGAGCGACATCTTTTTCCCCTTTTTTGGTTAATGGGTAATTATTGTTTTTAATGTCATTATTGATAATATGTTTGACATTACACTCCGCCTCGCCGTGACGCATCATAAAATAGCGATTGCCCGACTTCAAACTTTTCTTTTTCAACTCATCAAGCGAGCCGACCAATTCCTGTTTGTTGCATTTCTGGCATGTAAAAACCGGCAGCGGCGTGCCCCAAAAACGTTCGCGGGAGATAGCCCAATCTTTCGCGTCCTTGATAAACTCTCCGAAACGGCCTTCTTTAATGTAGGTCGGCTCCCAATTGATTTTTTTGTTGTTTGCCACCAGCCGCTTTCTGATGCCTTCCATTTTTATAAACCAAGACTCTTTGGCATAGTAAAGAAGTGGGCTATCGCAACGCCAGCAAAAGGGATATTCGTGTTCGTAATTTTTTTCCGCAAAGAGTAAGTTTCGCTTTTTAAAATCTTCGACGATATCCTTGTCCGCGTCTTTGACAAATTTTCCTTCACCGGGAATTCCCAAGCCAGACGCAACAATACCATCGGGGCCAACCGTGTGAATAACCGACAAATTCTCTTTTTGCCCGACACTCAAATCGTCCTCACCATAAGCCGGAGCAATATGGACAATGCCTGTTCCTTCATCAGTTGAAACAAAATCACCGGCCACTACCTCCATGTCGGTTTCTTTCTGATTAGGATTTTTGAAAAGCGGCTCGTATTTCTTGCCGATTAAATCCCTGCCTTTAAACTCTTTTTCGATGACAATATTCTCTCCGATAATGTTCACTAAGTTTTTGGCTAAAATGAAAAATCCACCGGCCGTCTTGACTGCCGCATAATCTATATCCTTTCCAACTGCCAATGCCACATTAGCGGGTAACGTCCAAGGCGTCGTTGTCCAAACAAGAAAATAGGTGTTATCCAAATTCCTCCCCTCCTTAGTTGAGGAAGGGGTGGGGGGAGGTGCCGTCTGTCTATTATTCAACACCCCTCCTTTAATTTCTCCCCTCGCTTGAGGGGAGGAGGAACTTATTTTAAACTTCACATAAACCGAATTTTCCTTGATGGTTTCATATCCCTGGGCTACCTCGTGGCTGGACAAAGTCGTAACGCAGCGCGGGCAATGGGGCACAACCTTAAATCCTTTGTAAATCAGTTTTTTATCCCAGATTTTCTTCAAAATAAACCAGACGCTCTCGATATACGAATTTTCATAGGTGATATAAGGATTTTTCATATCCAGCCAAAAACCGATCCGTTCCGTCAACTTTTCCCATTCATCTTTGTAGCGCCAAACGCTTTCCTTGCATTTTTGATTAAATTTCTCAATGCCGTATTCTTCAATCTCTTTCTTGTTTTTCAACCCCAGCTCTTTTTCCACCTGTAGTTCCACCGGCAAGCCGTGCGTATCCCAGCCGGCCTTGCGGTCAACGAAAAAGCCGCGCATGGTTTTGTAGCGCAGAATAATATCCTTAAAGGAGCGCGCTTCGACATGGTGCATACCTGGCCGGCCATTGGCCGTCGGCGGCCCCTCAAAGAAAACAAAATTCTTTTTACTCGGCTGTATAAATTTTTTACTGCCGGGCTTGCCCTTTTTGGCAATGCCAAGAAGCGTAGCTTCCTTTTTGCGCAAGCTTTTCTCAAAAATCTTTTTCTCCCGCCAGAATTCTAAGGTCTTTTGCTCGATTTGCGATAGATTCATATGCAATTTATCCTTCTCCCCTCAAGTGAGGGGGGGATTAAGGTGGGGTGTTAAGAATATTTATACGACACCTCTCCTTAATCTTCTCCTCAACCGAGGAGGGGAGAATTAGATTCGACTGTAATGTTAAAATCATAGCGGAAATTAGCAATGGAGTCAAAATAAACCCCCGGAGAATGAACTCCGAGGGCATAAATTTTTAACTTCTATCTTTGTGATTTGGGCTCAAAAGATTAAAAAGAACCTTTTCCTTAGAATGCCTGACAAACCAGCTAAGCTGCTCAAATTTTTCTTTAACCAGGAATTTTAGCCATTCGTCAAAATCGTCACAGCCGCGTCATGTTCGCATACCTGGCACTTGTCAAAAATCTGGTTTATGATAGAATGATAGAATAGAATGGCGGAGTAATCACAAAAATACGAATTAAAAAAGCATTCTTTTGCCTTTTTGACAGAAATCTTATTGAAGTTTTTTAGAAACATATCCAGCATCGGCAATAAATAATCCCAGTAAATCCTTGTTTAATTTTTTTTATGCTATTATTTTGCCCCATTATGAGAATTTTGTGTATTTCGTAATTCAAGGTGACTAATATCAATCGCGATCAATTCGGGCCGGAGATGGTTATTGAAACCTACGATGTCAAAACCAAAACGCGCGGGATTTTGGTTATTGATAATACGGCTTTAGGCGTCGGCAAGGGCGGAATTCGGATGACGCCTTCAATAACAGTCGAAGAAGTTTCCCGGCTGGCGCGGGCGATGACCTGGAAAAACGCTTTAGCTGGTTTGTCCTTTGGCGGGGCCAAGTCGGGAATCATTTTTGACCCCAAACACGCGACCGCCAACGAGAAAAAAACCGCCATCCAGTCTTTCAGTCTGGCGATTAAGCCGTTGTGTCCTGTCAAATATGTGGCCGGGCCGGATATCAATATGGGCGAAAAAGACATGGAGTGGTTTGTTAAGGCTAACGGCCAAAAGAAATCCGCCACCGGAAAACCGAAAAGCATGGGCGGTCTGCCGCATGAATATGGCTCAACCGGTTACGGCGTTGCCTGCGCGATAAAAGAAGCGGCTGATTTTTTTGGTCAGGATCTCAAGAATTTAACGGCTGGGATTGAAGGGTTCGGTAATGTCGGGACCTTTGCTTTTAAATTTTTAGAAGAATTGGGAGCGAAGATTTGCGCGGCGGCTGATTCTAAAGGAGTCATTTATGACCCGGACGGCTTGAAATACAAGGAAGTTATGGATGTCAAGAAAAAGACCGGCTTGGTTATCAATTGCCCGACAGACGCTGGTTCGCGCCGCCAGAAGTTGGGCGTCGGCGGAATTTTCGGCTTGCCGGTCAGTCTTCTTGTTACCGCCGCTTTCCCCGATGTGATTAATGTCAATAATGTCGATGATATAAAAGCAAAGATGATTGTTGAGGGCGCCAATATCTCGGTCACGCCGGAGGCGGAAAGAAGATTGTTTGAGCGCGGAGTTTTGGTTTTGCCGGATATTGTCGTTAACGCCGGCGGGGTAATTTCTTCCTATGCTGAATGGAATGGCGGATATGATAAAGAAAAAACATTCAAATTGATCAAGCAAAAAATAACCAAAAGCGTCAGAGAGGTTTTGGAAACAGCCAGAGAGAAAAAAATAATGCTGCGGGAAGCGGCATTGGAGATTGCGCGAGCAAGAATTTTGCGCGCGATGAGATAATCTAAATTTTGTTCCTTCTGACCGGTTAAGTTATAAGTTAGCAGAAAGGATATAGTATTGAGAAAATAATAAAAGCCCCCCGCAATACTGCGGGGGGCTTTTGGTTGCGCTTTATTTTTTCCACCCGAGATGATAGATTGAAATAAGGCAAAATCTTGGGCCCGTAGTCCAGTGGTAAGATGCCGCATTCGCA
Organism: uncultured Candidatus Saccharibacteria bacterium; assembly: GCA_964474765.1. GTDB lineage: Bacteria > Patescibacteriota > Minisyncoccia > Portnoybacterales. The sequence goes on along the minus strand of CAYYTW010000026.1, from coordinate 5,179 downwards.
TTGCGGAGGCGGGAGTTCGATTCTCCCCGGGTCCACCACTCAGAAATTTAAGCCGACATTAACGAGTCATCCTTGTGAACCAAATAGCTTAAAATGAAATTAAATTTTTGAACGATTGTTCTTGACTTTTTATAATTTTCTGGTAAAATAGTATCAGATCTAATTTGGCGGAAACGAGGGAAAAACATGGCTAGGTATATGATAATTGGTATGGTACGAATAAGGGGTGAGTCGGAAGACCGTGGTTACTATGACGCTACGATTAGGCGCGAAGAAGATGTCGATCTTAGCGCCATCGTGGACGAGTCGTTCAATAAAGTGTTGACCGCTTTTGATGCCGGCGTTAGTCTGGTTGAACCCGTCAGGAAGGAAGAATGGCGGGCAAGAAAATGCTTGCCTCGTCTCGTTCTCTAATCAAACGACTTGAACAAAAAAGAATTGCGGCCGTCCGGCCGCCTTTTTTGTTGGCCGGAGCGTGGTATACTAAAGACAGGTTATTGTTTGTCATAAATTATGCAAAAATCAGCTACCGAATTTTTACTTCCCCAGGCCTACAAAGAAATTTGGCAAAGAGGGGAGGAGTATGTTGATTGGAAAAGGGTTAGGCCGGTTGGTTCAAATGAGTTCAAGATAAAAGCGGCGGTGAGGGGAAAGAAAGATTGGTATATTGTGATTTTAGAGTTTACCAAAACTGGTATTGCCAAGCAGTGTAACTGCGCTTATTCTCAAGGTGGGCCGCCGTCGAGGCCGGCCTGCAAACATATGGTGGCAACGGCGATTTTTTGGGATGAGAAACGGGGTTTGAAGCGGCCAAGCAAAAAAGATATCAGTCTTCACACAATTGCTCCGCCCCCGATCTCGAGGCAAGCTATAATCAGCTTGTTTAAAAATCCGTTGGGGGCGGACTTGGATAAAATTAGGATTTTGGTCGAATATTCTTCTTGGTCGCCCCAGCCGCATGCGCGCTTGCCGAATTCGCCCAAGATAGTTTCTGATTCTCGACGGCCGTTGAAAATCAGCGAAATCAAAAAAGCGTTGCGAGAAATGGAAAGGTGGTCCGAAAGATCGCTTTACGACCCGTATTTCTGCGCCGGCGAAATGTCGGCGGCTTTTTGCGAGTTGCTCGATGTTGTTAAAAAACGGATGGTTTCTTCAAAGCCGAAAGATGTTATTTTTATTATGGCGCTTTTTGTCGTCTGGTTTTATAAAAAATTCAATAAAGTTATCGATGGCTCCGAAGGGGTTTGGATTTTCCCGCCGGTCAGGATTGGCGGCTTGGTTTCCGCGCTTTTGAAAAAATATCCCCGGGAACAAAATTGGCAGAAATTTAACGAAGTCGTTAAGTCCGCCGGTCAGGTCGCAGGAGTAAAAAATCTCGATGAAAGGGAAATCGCGCGCTGGGTTAATGAAAGATTAAATAAATAATGATACAATCGGGAATTGGGAAAACAAGAGGAGCGGCCATCATTTTGTTTTTAGTCGCGATTATGGCGGTTTTTGTCGGCCGATCCATACTAATTAAAAGGTCGAACAATCAAGATATTCTAAATAAAAAAACCAACATCGTTTCAAGCGAAGAAACGATTTCAAGGAAAAACTCCATGATTATTTATAGCTCGGCCTTCGAAAATCAAGGAAGTATCCCCGTAAAATACACGTGCGATGGTGAAAATATAAGTCCGCCGTTAAAAATTAGCGGCGTTCCGGCGGAAGCGAAAAGTCTGGTTTTGATTGTCGATGATCCGGATTCTCCGGCGGGCAATTGGATTCATTGGACAATTTGGAATATTAATCCGGAAACAGCCGCAATCGAAGAGGGTTTGGTTCCGACGGGCGCCGCCGAAGGCTTAACGAGTTTTGGCGATATCGGCTATGGCGGTCCTTGCCCGTCTGGCGGGGAGCATCGATATTTTTTTAAATTATTCGCTCTTGATAATGTCTTGGAAGTTAAGCCTGGCGCAAACGATCAAGAGTTAATGCAAATGATGAACGGTCATATTATGACTACGGTGGAACTCATAGGATATTATAAACGCGTTTTCTCGCGTTAGGTCTGGTGGAATGATAGGTTCATTGCTTATGGATTTACAAAGCTGAAATTAGCCGAACCTTCAAAGTAAATTAACGAACTATTTATGCGAACGGGGTCATGGACTTGTCGCAGTTTGAGAAAATTTTAAAAACTGAACCGGCCTATCGCCTTAGACAAGCGAAGCAGGCGGTTTTTGTTGATTCGATTGAAAACTGGGAGACGGCGATAACGTTTCCAACCGAGTTGCGTAAAAAACTGGATGAACAATGTCCCTTAGGAATTAAAGCCAAAATTCATTTATCTGGCGATGGGCGGACGGCGAAAGCAATAATTGATTTGCGGGATGGATTTAGAATTGAGTCGGTGCTGATGAGATATGAAGCGCCGCCCTTTCGGCAGGCTTGCAGTGAGCGAGGTCGAACTGCTCAAGGCAGGAATACGATTTGTCTTTCTTCGCAGGTTGGCTGCGCGCTGGGGTGTAATTTTTGCGCCACCGGGAAAGCGGGGTTTAAGAGAAATTTAACTGTCGATGAAATTGTCGAACAGGTTCTGCTTTGGGCAAGATGGCTGAAGAACAATGTAACCATTCGACCAGCGCTTCGCCGAAGGCTTCGGCAAGGCAAGCAAGCTCAGGGTGAAAACAAGATTACAAACCTTGTTTTCATGGGGATGGGAGAGCCGTTTTTAAATTACGACAATGTTCTTGAATCAATCCGTATTTTAAATGACAGAGACGGATTTAATCTGGGAGCGAGACATTTTTCGATTTCTACAGCCGGCATTGTCGGCGAGATTAAAAAACTTGCGGAGGAGCCGTTGCAGATTAATTTGGCGATTTCTTTGCACGCGCCGACTGACGAATTGCGTTCGAAATTGATGCCGATCGGCAAGAAATATACAATCAAAAAAATATTATCGGCCGTCGATAAATATATTGCAAAAACCAACAGAAAGGTTATGTTTGAGTATATTATGATTGATGGCGTCAACGACAGCGAAAAACAGGCGCGGCAATTGGTTAAATTAATGAATCCTTCGGCTTCCTGCTGCAGGCAGACGAAAAGACCTTTGTATCACATTCGACAAGCTCAGTGCAAGTTTATAAACCTGATTCTCTGTAATCCCATCGGTGATTTTAGGCCATCGCCGCAGGAGAGGATTGAAAAATTTAAAAAGATTTTAAAAGACGCCGGCATTCAGGTTAACCAACGATACAGTTTTGGGCAGGATATCAGCGCCGCCTGCGGCCAGCTGAGCTGGCCTGCGGGCAATTAGCGTGCATGAAGAGTTAATAATTAATCTTTCCCCCTTTTACAAAGGGGGATTAAGGGGGATTTTTAAAAAATCCACCCCAACCATTCCCGTATCCAGTACGGGACAAGCTTTTTTAAAAATGAGGGAGTATGAACATAACTATGCAAGATAAAAAACAATTTGTCATAGATTTGGGCGGGTCGGCGGTTTGTCCCGACGGGATTGATGTTGAGTTTTTGAAGCGGTTCCGCGAATTTATAAAAAGGAAAATTGGGGAAGGATATCGATTTATTATTGTGGTCGGCGGCGGCGGCATCTGCCGCCAGTATCAGAAAGCGGCCGGCGAGGTTGTCGATGTTACGGATAGGGAAAGAGATTGGGTTGGTATTTTTGCGACCAGTTTGAACGCGCGTTTGCTGCGGGCGATATTTTGCGACGCGGCGCATCCCGATTTATTCGATGAGCGTTTTAGGATAAAAGAATTCGGCGATTATTCAATAATTGTCGGCGCCGGCTGGGAGCCGGGTTGCTCAACCGATTTCGTGGCTATTCAGATTGCCACTGACTTTAAAATCGACACGGTTGTAAATTTAGGGAAACCTGATTATGTTTATACCGCTGATCCCGGAAAAGACGCCAGCGCCAAGCCGATTGAAAAACTCCCATGGGCTGATTATTGGAAAATGACTCCTCTGGAATGGACTCCGGGCTTGAATTTTCCGCTTGATCCAATAGCGGCAAAATTGGCCGAGAAAGAAAATATCAGGATAATCGTCGCCGGAGCCAGGGACTTGGATAATTTAGAGAAAATTTTGGATGGGAAGGAATTTAAGGGGACAGCGTTGTATTAAAAAACCGCCAAGTTTTTTAGCGGTTAGAGGGTAGAGTCAAAATCCTGATTATTTTTTTCTTCTTCGGCTGACTTTTGCCACGCCTGGATTTTTAAGGCGAGTAAAAAGGTTTCTTCGTATTGTTCTTGGGCCGGTTCGGCGGTGAAAATATATTTTTGCGCCAGATATGGAATTCCCGAATATTTTGTTAATAGTTGTATGGCAAAAGAACCCAGTATGACCGAAAGAATTTGTTCTCGTTGCTGACTAAATAAAATTAAGGCGGCGAAACAAGCTAATATAATTATTGTTGGAAAAGTGAACTTGTCCGGCGGGTATTTTTTTGGACACACGAATGACCAGGCAAAGATTGCAACCAGATAGATTGCGCCGATAAATTCTAGAATTGTGAATGGCAGATAGCCGGTGAACGGAAGCGCGCAGACAATATAGAGATTGGCCAGTAGCGACGCAATAATCAAAACCGAACCGCACCTGCCGTTATATGGACTCATTTGCTTTAATTTTTCAAGGCAGGGGAATTCAGAATTATTTTTTGTTATAATATTGACCAATTTGTGCTCACAGGCGTGCCATTGCTTCCACTGATTGTCCTTTCGTCGCAGCAGTGTTGGCAATGACCCCAGTATGTTTCCAGCGCTAAAAACCGATAGCAAAATGAACAAATTGGCCCAGATATCCATAGATAATCCCATTTGTACGTAAAAAATGAGGGTCGAGATACAGAGTATTGTGGAAATAATCAGCGAGGGCGCAGGAGGATTGGCATCTTCTTTTTTTACATCATAATCTCTGGTGGTGAATCGGTTCGTCTCCGCGTTTATTCTGGCAGTAATTTCGAATCCGGAACAATTCACCTGGCCAAACAGTTGCAGTTTTTTCACTCGTCCTCCCTACACGATTTCCACGCGTTGATTAGATAATTTTTAAGGAACTTTTTAATAATGGCCTATTAATAATAGCTTAAGCAATATTAGGGTGTCAAACATTTGTATAATGCCACCCTATTCTGGACTCTTGAGGTATTTTAAAATTTGGCATG
>CAYYTW010000025.1:0-14906 GCA_964474765.1 uncultured Candidatus Saccharibacteria bacterium | reverse complement strand
ACGCCATGAGATTATGGTCTCAAGGAGTCCAGAATGTATCTGGCATTATGCAGCGAGATGGTTACAAAACTATCTAATCTGTCATCCCGAATTCATTTCGGGATCTAAGTTTAGTGATTATTAGAACGAAGTAGATTCTGAAACAAGTTCAGAATGACAATACGACGAGTTTTGTAACCATCTCAATTTAGATTTCGAATTCGTTTCGGATTTCGGATTTCGATATTCGAATTTTTAAGACTCGGCAAAACTGATTATCTTCTCCACCCTCTTGGCCCAGGTATAATTCTTCGCGTCCTCAAGGGCTTGCCCGCTTAATCCTTCGACTAAATTTTTATCCTCATCCAGTAGCTTTATTTTTTTTGCCAAATCGTCTTGGTCGGCGGGGTTAAAAAATAACGCGTTTTGTTCGTTTAGTATCGCCCGCCAGGCCGGCAGGTCTGGCGCGACAATCGCCTTGCCGGCGGCAAGATATTCGAAAAGCTTGATTGGCGAAGTAGTTGCCGCGTATTTGCTTTCCTCCGGCGGCGTCATGACAACAATATCGATTGCTTTCAAGTATAAAGGTATCTTCCGATATTCAACCTGGCCCGTGAAAACGACCTTTTCCGGCGCAACGCCCCATTCTTTAAGGCTCACCTTATATTTTTCAATTAATTCATTTGGGCCCCCGATAATATATAAAATACAGCCTTTCGATACTTCCCGCAACCCCGCAAAAGCCTGAATCAGAGAAGAAACGCCTTTTTCCCCGCCGGCTACCTCCAAGCGGCCGACATAGCCGATTATTGTCTCGCCTTTCGTCATATCCAATTTTTTTCTCGCCTCCTCCTTCGTCTCCTTGATATCAAAAAAACCAACATCAACGCCGTTTGGAGCAACCAAAGTTTTCTCTGACGGGGACGGGTAGTGCTCCAAAAGCGACTCTTTCGTTCCCTCGGAATTGCAAATTATCTTGGCGGATTTTTTAACAATAAAATTCATCCACCACCTCGGCTTCCCCGAACGGTAGTCGTGGATTTCCGCCACCGGCTTAAGACCCAGTAAACACAAAAAAAACAAGGTTATGTAATCGCGGGAATAAAAAATATTGTCCCTTCTGCCGTATTTAAAAAGCGCGTACAAAACCGCCATCTTCGAAAAACTGAATGACTGCAGATAAAAAGCTAATTTATGTCCAAATCCCAACCACAACAAATCAAAACAAAAAATTCTGGTGATCTTGAAATTTCTCTTCACTCCATAGTATTCAAACGGATCTTGCTTAATAAGATTATGCCTCCTCGGTACGATTAACTCAACGTCGAGTTTGGAATTTTGAATTTCGGTTTTTGAATTTGTTTCGGATTTCTTATTTCGGATTTCGGATTTACTAAAACCTTCGCACATCTTCATAATCTGCAATCCATGCGCCTTTTCAGTCGGTATTCTGGCGTTTGTTAGATAGATTAATTTCATATTACAATTCGCTTATTACAAAATACCCAGAACTTCCTTATAAATATCGCCCACGCCCCGGCGCGCGTCAATAATAATATAATCTATGCCCAATTTATCCAAATTCTCTAAAAATATTCTGTTATTCTCTTTAACCGCCTCCAACCACTTCTCAAAATACTTCTGGCCAAATCTCTCCCTTGTCATGTAGCCGCGCCCTCCTATCCTTCTCAAAATATCATCGGGCGGCAAATTTAGGATAACTAACTTATCGGGCTTTAATAAGAACCCCGCGTATTTTACTAAAAATGAAGCAGAAATCGGCTCTTCGAAGACCGACAAAACATTCTGAAAATACCCCTGGTCCAAAATAGCCTTTTCCATTCCTATGGCTTTCTGGTATTTAGCGTTATGATGCAGGAAGGTGTTGGTAAATTTATAGTAAAATATCGACCAGCTCGCTGAATTCGCAACCAAATAAAACAGCGTGGCGAAAAATCTGACCGGGTGCCTGATTAAAAACAGAAAGTTATACCAAAACAGCTCTTTTTTGCTTCGGATTTTAATAACCTTGAAATCGCTTTTGGCTGCTAATTTTTGGGCTACGGTTGTTTTGCCAGCCCCCGGCAGGCCATAGAATTCAATGATCATAGAGTTTCGCCAAACGCTATTCGGTCACGAGACCCGTTACGTCTGACGGTCGCGTCTATCGTCTTATTTTTTCGTTACCGCTTGACGCTTAACGATACGGGCATCGTTGCCGTGGCCGATGAACGACAGAAAAATTACTTCTCAAACTTCACACAGTACGATTCCGCGAAAAATTGGCTCAAAAAATTCAATCTGAATTTGTAAAATATCCTAAATAACAACCGATTTAATTTTGACGATTTTAACAAAGGAAGGCTCATTGCTACGGGATAAATTTCGATATTTTTAAAACCCGTTTCAGACAAAAGCTGTTTTAATTTTCTGGGCGCTATCTGGCCCTGATGCAATTCCGGGATCTCTCGACCCAGCAGTTTTGCCCGTAAATATTTCGGCGTTTTAGTGATAATAAATCCCCGGCCGCCGCTTTTCAACAAGCCGGCGACTTTTAAAACCGCTTCCTTTTTATCGGAAATATATTCCAACGCCCGGCTGGAAAAAAACAGGTCATATTGTTTATCCGGCTTAAAGTCAAGGAAATCCGTTTCAAAATACCTGACATTGCCGAATTTGACGCCCCTCTTGTCATCCTGAGTATCCCCTTTGTCATCCCGATTACCCTCCCCACTGTCATCCTGAGCCCCGCAGAATTGCGGGGCGAAGGATCTCATCGACGACGAGATTCTTCGGCCTATGGCCTCAGAATGACACAAGGGATTAATAAATTTATCCAAATTTTTCTTTGCCAGTTTCAGCATTTCACCGGAGATGTCAACCAGATCGAAATTGGCATCGGGATATTTTTCTAAAAATAATTTTGTCCAGGTTCCCGCCCCCGGTCCCAATTCCAGACAATCATAAAATGGGCCTCTCTCAAGAAGGTGATAATGGATAGACTCCTTGGTCATCTGATAACCAGCTTCCCTCAAGGCGTCTGAAAACCAGCGGCGACGCTCATAATCGCCGCCTTTCCCCACCGCGCTTCTGTCAAAAGATTGCTTGATAGTTTCTTTACTCATAGCAAGGCATTCGTCAAGCGTTATTCGGTCACGAAGCCCGTTGAGATAAATCCGAAATTAGAATTTCGAAACAAATCATAAATAATAATTTCCCAATGTTCAAAACTATTCTGACTTACGGATAATCGAGCCAAAGATATTCATCAGCTCGGTGGCTTCTTTTATTAAAATCAGTCTTTCTCCGTCCAAGTTCTGGCTACCATTCGCATCAACCAGCTTCAGCCAATATCTGCTCTCTTTTGCCTCTTTTCTGGAAATTTTAAGCCGGTGAACAAAATCTTTCTTACTTAACGCCTCATTGGCTTCTATATAATTAGCACCAACTGATCCGGACGCCCCGACGCCCTGTTTTCCATCCTCAATATTTCCTATTGTCTTGGGCAACCTTTTAACAAACAATCTATATTGATGGGCAAAGTTCAAAGTTCTATCTTCCAAATCATATTGTTTTGTATTTTTGATTTCGGTCATTTGAATTTGTTTCTGATTTCGGATTTCTGATTTCGATATTCGAATTTTTATTACTCGGGCTTCGTTACCGTGGCCGATGGACGCTAATTAGTATTTTCGCGATTACTCGCTAAAAAAACGATAAAAACCTCTTAACCACCTTTTTAGTTTCGAAGCGCGAAACCCAGAGAGCGGCAACAATTTGCCATTTCGTCAATTCACGCTTGTCCCACGACAGAATTTTATCAACCGCTGACGCGAATTGTTTTATATCACCCGCCGGCAAAATATTATGGGAAAAAGCTGATGGCGTAATCTCTTTTACTCCGCCAACATTATATGCGACGAATGGCAAGCCGGCTGCCATTGCCTCCAGAAGCACCCTCGGAAAACCCTCTTCCTCCGACGGCATCAAAAAAACATCAGCCAAGCCGTAATAATCAACCATTTCGCGATTGGGAATCCAGCCCAAAAAAATAACCTTGCCTTCGGATATTTCCCGCGCGAACTCTTTTTCCAGATTTGCTCGCTCCGGACCGTCGCCGATGATAACCAGTTTAATATCGGGGTGTCTAACCTCTGTTATAATGGCTGACAGCCAGTGCGCTCCCTTTCTTGGAGAAATTCTGTGGGCGAAAAGCAAAACCTTGTCCCGCGACGAAATGCCCAACTCTCTCTTTAATTCTTTAACTCTCTGCGGCGATGGCAAAAACCGACTGACAGAAATCCAATTCGGCATAATCTTGATTTTTAAAATATCAAGAGCGTAGTGTTCGGCATATCCGACTGCCAGCGATTTGGTGCCGGTTACCAAATACGAAATCGTCTTATAGACCATTCTTTCATGCAAGCGGCGCCAAATTGGCCTTTTATACTGCCACGGCAGGCCGCAATTCCAATAAAAAACCTTGCCGCCAAAAATCATAGCAATCAACGATGCGTTGAACGCCGACATAAATGAATAGTGAACATAAAAATTGCGATAACCCTGCCGCCTAATTTTCATCAGGGTTATAAAATTTTCCCAACATTTTGCTATACCCCCCGACTTTTCCTGAATATAAACCTCTTTAACACCGAGGCTCTTTTTAAGCGGCGTTTTTTTGATTCCTTTGGTAGATTCGACTAACAGAAAAATATTGGCGTTTTTCGCCGCCACAACCAAAAAATCGTGCAGATGAGCGAAATGCGTGTGGTCATCGGAGTCGTAGCGCGGAAGAATATAGCAGATTTTTTTTTGGATTACCATATGATATAGAAATTTTTCTTCAAAAACACAAAATCTTCATTGGTCAATATTTAATATCTTTTTAAAAGCACCCTTGTAGTTTTTTAGACTCTGCTCCTTATCCGGCAACCTTAAAACAGCTTGTCTCGCTTCCTCGCCCAGTTTTTTCCTTAAATGCGCATCTTCTATTAATTTTAACATACTTTCCGCCAATTTTTTGCTGTCGCCAACAAGAATAACAATCCCACTTTCTCCATCTATAACAACCTCGCCGGCACAGCCAACATCAGTCATAATAATCGGCAAGCCAAAACTTGCCGCTTCAATCGCTGCCAATCCCCAACCTTCGTAATTGGAAGTCAACAAAAATACATCGGCTTTCTGATAAAAAGCGTCTAAATCATTTCTCCAGCCAAAAAATTTGACTCTTTCTTCTAATTCTAACTTCTTTACTTCAGACTTCAAACTTCTTTCTTTCTTTCCGTCACCGATGATCCACAACTCCGCCTCCGGATATTTCTTTACAACCTCCGTCATCGCCTTAATCTGCATTTCGATATTTTTCACCAGTACCAGCCTCCCCACTGCCAAAAAGACAAATTTCTTTTCGTCCTTCTGTATTCTTAAATCGTAATTCTTAAATCTTAAATCAGCGTGTATCGGCACCACCGATATTTTTTCTTCTTCTATCCCCATTTCCAGCAAACTTCTTTTTATCCGCTCGCTGACCACCCGAACCCCATCCGCTCGCCTGACAATAAATCTGCCAAGATAATATCTGAATCGGTTTAAAAGACTTTCTTTTCTAAAATATAGGGAACCAAAGAAATCGCCATGCAGCTGAACCTGAAATTTCAGCCCGCATTTTCGGGCCAACCGCCAGCCAATAAGCCCTGTTTCGAAAGGCTCTTGAACACTGATTAAATCGTGGCCATACTTTTCAATCATTTCGCCACCTAATCGTATAGCATCAAAGAGGTAAAATAATTTATTCCGCGAATTAGTCGGCCAAATGGCGATTTTACTCGCCCTGCCGTAGCCTTCGGCGTAGCGCGGGTCAAATTCTTTCTTCTCGTATCCCAACCCACATAAAACCAAAATATCAAAACGGTCAAAAATTTCAGCATATTCTAAAACCCGCTCCTCAACCCTGGAGCCAGCTTCAAAAAGTTTTTTGTCTAAGCTAATGTTAAGAATTTTCATTTTTTGCCTCCCCTCCTCGGTTAAGGAGGGGCCAGGGGAGGTGTCGTTTGGATATTCGCCACCCCACAACCTCTTTTCTCCCACCATACCACAGAAAAACCGCTCCGTAAATTAAACACAGGCATCTTGCCATTTTTATCGCCACTCCTACTCATTCATTTACTATTTTAGACGATCGTTCAAAATAGCAAGTAGAACGGCTCTCGAGAACCGTTCTCGTAATATAAAAAGAGGGTCAAAAGACCCCCATTGATTCACCGCTACTTTTTTCGCCGTGATCTGGAATAAAACCAAAGTATCAACCACCCAAACGTATAAAACATAATCGCGTTTATTATGTCTGGCACTTTTTCATTTATCCGCTCCATTATGGCAGCCGGGTGAACATCCAATTTCTCCAATTCTTTGTCTTCTTTGATCATTTTGGAAAAATAAGGAAGCGCCACAAAATATAGAGAAAAAACGCAAAGAGAGATGATAGTCAGCCAGCCGATGGCATAATATTGGGCGAAAATGTCAAACTTGACTCCGGTCTGCGCGTGCTGGGTCGGCCAACCCAACCAGACTAAGAATCTTGCCCAGAAGTTATCGGCGAAACTGACCGGCGCCAGATTGTAAAATGTCTTATAGAGAAAACCGGAGGCAAGCGCCGACATACTGGAGCCCAAGTTGACTACCGACATTAGAAGGGCGAAAAACGTGCCTTCTATCCGCGGCGGACAAAATTTGGCCGCAATAACCAAAATAGTCAGATTGGCTAGAAGAAAAACCAGACCAGTGCCGAGATTCAAGGCAATCGCCGACTTTACGCCAATCAACAGAAAGTTAGTCGAAATCGTCGCTATGCCGATGATTAAGGCGTAAAAAAGCATACTATCAAGACTCAAATCCACCAAAACGCGCTTTCCCCAAACAAGCTTTTTCTTCGCGATGGCCGCGAAAAGGCACGAGCCGAAAGCCGCACCGATACTGAATAAAGTTGCTAGCGTGCCCAGAAAAATCTCGGAAAAACCGAGCGTATCAAGCTGATAATACAGAAATGGCGCGGAACTCAAGAATAAAGCCCAATCCCACCAAAACAGAAAAATCATGCAAAAAATGACTTTCTTGTTAATGGATGATTTAAACAGATAGGTCAGGGAGCCCAAAATCAGAAAAGGCACGACCATCATTATAAACTTCAGAACTTCCATGCCGAGATATTGGGCATTCAGCCAAAAAAGGAAAAGAGCAGCGGCAAAAAAGGCGCCGACGGCAACCGCCACATCTTTTTTCGCCACCAATGACTTCATCTCCGATTCGCCAGCCGTCTCTTGATACTGATATCTCTTTTCCGGAACAAAGAATATCGCGGCCAGGAAAATAATAAGGGGCAGGGAAGCCATCAGCCAAAAAGTTTGGCTGTAATTAAAATATTTCGCGATCAACCCACCGCCAATACCGGAGAAGATTGAAGCGACATACAAAGCCTTCCACTGGATGCCCTGGAATTTGTGCACCAAATCAAAACGCTTTCCGTTCTCCACCATTACCGCGTCGCACAGCACATCGCAAAAAGCAATGCCCAAAGCGGTGGCGGCCAGGAAAAACAAAAGCTGGCCGTAGGCAAAATTACAAAAATTAGCCAGATATAAGGCGGAAAACATCACCAAGCCGGCCGCGACAACAAACCAACTCCGCCGGCGCCAGCCGAAAATCGGCACAAAGTCAGACAGCAAGCCATAAAGCGGTTTTATCGCCCACGGAATCATTACTAATCCGGCAAAATAAGCCAATTGCGCCTGATCAAAATGCATCCGGTTCTTGAGCATCAAACTGACAGGCAAAGAAAATAAACCGGAAATACCGCTTTGCGACAATCCCTGAACCGCGTAGATAATGACAAAAAACCGGCACAGACGCTTGATAACTAATTCTCGCTTCTCCGCGTCATTCAACGAAACTGGCGCTTCCATAACCTCTCCTCTCGACGCTTTTTATTCGATTTTCAAGCTGCTTACTTTTGGCTTATACTGACAAAAAAAGCCACGCTTGTCAACGCGCGCGGATGCTTGATGATTAGACATGTTGCTTAATAGGATTTTGGCCGCTTTTTTGAAAAATCGTTGGCTTAAAACAAGGGTATTTTTGGACAAAATTCATCCAAAAAATTATTAAGCAACGGGTCTATTTTATTATTTGAGCGTAGTCGAAAACTATTAAATACGGGCTTCTCGACTCGTCGCTACGCGCCTCGCTCGAAGAATAGATAATATTATTGTTGTGATACAAATCTTTTAGCTAATTTATACTCAACCGGCCATCTAAAAAATTTTGTTCTCCAACGCAATTGACACAACAAAATAAAGCCCAGTTTTAAAAATGACCGCGCCTTGACTGACGAACCCATGGCGCTTTTGACGCTGTGGGCGCCAAAACGCACATAGGCCTCCATTGATTCCACAAAATCATTATCTTTTACCCACGGAAAGTTTTCAACCGAGAGGTAATTCAATTCGTCTTCAATCAGGCTCGCCCACTCTTCCAGGGATTGCGGCTCCCGCCAGCCGGCTTCTTTGCATTCTTCATACAATGGCGAGCCGGGGTAAGGCCTGAAAGCCTGCGGCCCCAAAATTTGCACCTTATCGCTCAATTTAACTAACTTATCAATCAAATCTAAAGTCATGAACATATCCTCCCGCGTCTCTTCCGGCAAACCGATCATAAAAGAATACTGCGGAATAATATCATATTTCAGACATTGCTTGGCCGAATATAAAATCTCCTCGGCCGTAATATCTTTCTGGATTTTCTTCAATATCGCCGGACTGCCGGATTCCGCCCCGAATGACAATAAATAACAACCGGATTGCTTTAATTTCGCTAAAAAATCATCGTCAATCATCCCCTCTTTTACATAGCCGGCTCGCGCTGTCGTTTCCCAGGAAATGTTCAAATCGTTTCGAATCATTTCCTCGATTATCGCTTTGGCGCGGCCGATATCGACAAAAAAGTTTTCGTCCCAAAATCTTATCTTTTTATCTCGAAAATAATCCGCGCTTTTAATTATCCGCAAATCTTCTAAAACCTGCTCTGTCGTTCTGGCGCGCCATTTATTTTTTAAAATGGCATTGATGCAGAAAGTACAGCGATGCGGACAGCCGCGAGAAGTCAAAGACGGAATCAGATAAAGCTTGCGTAAAACCTCCTGCGGCATCAGATCCCAATTAAACAAAGGCATTCTTGACGGGTCGCCCAATTCGCGCGGCGAGTTGGAAATTATTTGACCGCCATCTTTATAAACAATTCCTTTAATTCCCGACCAATCTTTGCCCGTGGCCAATTCATAAACGGTTTCCTCTCCTTCTCCATAAACCACCGCGTCAATTAACGGATGACTGGCGGTCTGTTCTGGAAAAAAAGTCGGGTGCGTGCCGCCCCAAATTATCCTGCATCCCGGATTGGCGTCTCTTATCAACCGGCTGATTTTTAAAGCGCCCGGGCTTTGCGTCGTCATCACCGAAAGACCGGCGTAATCGCAATTTTTAACCTTTTCCCCGATTAAATCCAAATAATTTTTCTGCCGCGCGCCATCGATTATTTCAACTTCGACATCCCTTTTGTTCAAATAAGTGGCAATGCTTAATAAACCGACGGAAACAGAACTGTCGTAATTTGCCTTAACGATATTGAAGGAAGGATTGATTAATAAAATTTTAGGCATTTTGCTTACTCCCTATTTTTATATATAAAGGAGGGAGCTTGCCCGTCTAACTTTTCAGCGAAAAGTTAGACGGGTGAAGGACGGATTTCGTTTATCGCCGCTACCGTCTCCGCCACCGCCTTTTCCCAATTAAAGTTCTTTAACTTCTCGCGGGCGTTTTTAACCAGCCTTCCCGCCAATTCGCTGTCAGTCAAGATTTGTACCGCCGCCTCAAGCAATTCGTCCCCATTGTCATAGCCAACCAGCAGCCCTTCTTTTTCATTCTCGATTACTTCCGGATTTCCCCCGACATTAGTCGTAACAACCGGCACTCCGGCCTTCATCGCTTCCAGCAAAGTATGCGACAATCCTTCATAATTAGAATTTAAAATAAACAAATCCGCCGCCCTAAAATAATTCAGAATCTCGTCATGCTCAACCCGATCCAAAAAATGGACATCGTTTTCTGCCCCGCGCGCGACAGCCAGCCGCTTAAGGTTTTCCATTTCCGGACCGTCGCCCAGAACCAAAAAACTGATGCCGCCAACTTTTTCCTTGAGCCTAGGCAGAATTTTAATGATTCCGTCCACGCCCTTCCATGGAGCCAGACGACACGCGGTCATGACCAGCTTTTTACCGTCGCCGTAGTATTGTTTGACTTCCTCTGTTTTTTCGGCATTTTCACCCGCCTCCAAAAAATCTATGGAGTTATAGATTGTCCAAATTCTTTCCGGCAAGACGCCAATTTTTTGGGCAATACCGGCTAAAAAACGACTGACCACGATAACTCTGTCGGCGTTAACCAAAACGGTTTTTCGGCGCCGCTTCAGATCTTCAATTTTTCCGCAATACTTTTTGTCCTGAAAATCAACAATTGAATCGGTTATCCAACCGTTGGCGACCGACGCCTCCCAGGCGCTGTCACCGGCAAAACGAACGATATATTTTTTGTGAAGTATTTTTTTAATCAGATAAGCAAAATAACCGACGCTGTAAGTGTCGGTCACATAAATAACATCGGCCCACCTGGCAGCCAGTTTCCACATCTGCCAAAAATAAAGGGGGTAGCGGAAAATTCTGCTTTGCTTCCGGGAAACCCGATAAATTTTGATGCCGCCCTCGTCCTTCGGCGAACTCGGGACAAGTTCCTTGTCACCCACCATATCAGAATCAGAATAAGTAACAATTTTTATCTCAAAACCTTTCTCTTGAAGAGATTTTGCCAATGCCTCCAGCATTGTCGCCGGCCCGCCAATATCAGGCGGATATAATCCGGTAGCGATTAAAAGCTTCATGATAGCGTTACAACGCGATGCGAATGTTGCGAATTATTCATACCAATGATAATAATTCGGGATAGATTAATTCTCGTTGCATATTCGCATCATTGGTATGTTATTAGTAGATTGGCATCACTCTGTTTATGTTTACTATAGCACAGACAAGAGGTTTTTAAAGGGATAAATGAAAAAAGGCCCGCGTGGGGCCTCTGTTTTCGCTTAATTTATGCCTGCTGTATTTTACCAATCGCGGCCTTTAGGATGAATATACACATCGGCCGGGTCAAAAGCTGACGAAGAAACGCACAAAAAGACCAATAGGGTTCCGGGCTTGGGCCGGGCGGCATGCAGCTCGTGCGGCAGAATTTCCACGCGATCCCCTTCTTTAAAGGGAAATATCGCGTCTTTGTAAAATAATTCGCCCTCGCCTTTCTCCGCGATATAGATTTCCGTGCCCCGTACGTGGTAATGAATTATATCAGGGCCCTCGAGATAAACCCGGGCAACACTGACGCTGGGAAAACTAAATCCCGTAACCAACTCGACGATATCGCCGAAACTTTCCCCGTTCAAGTCTTTCAATACAACAACCTTTGATTTTTTCCCAACAAACATCCGGATACCCCCTCTTGTTTAATTAACGAGACCAGCCCCGTTATTTTGTTAAGAAGATTACTAAACTTATGCTAATTTGTCAAATATCTCGGCCATCTTCCTCGCAATCTTAGTCCAGCTATATTTTTCTTCCACCATTTTTCGCGCGTTTGTTATTATCCCGCTTCTTAATTCGTTATTCTCCAGCAACGTTTTTATTTTCTCGGCGATGCTTTTAGGGTTTTTAACCTCGCAGAATAAGCCTGTTTCTCTATCGCGCAAGAAATCCGGAATACCGCCAACCGACGTGGCGACTACGGGCACGCGCGTAGCCATCGCCTCGAGAAATGCCGTCCCCAATCCTTCCGACAAAGACGGCCGAACAAAAACATCGGCGATTGCCAGATACTTCGGCACCTCATCGTTGGGAATGTCGCCAAGAAAGATAACAACGTCCTGAAGCTTGAAACGTGAAACTTGAGACTTCAATTCGTTTTCCAGCGGGCCTGAACCCAAAATTAACAACTTAGTTTTATTCATCGAGCGATTCCGCGACGCTACGGAAGAATCGAGAAGTTTTTCATCAACAGTTTTCGATTCGCCCTCGCTTCGCTCATCCTCGCTCGAACAATAAATATTTAATCCTTCTATTAAATCATCAATCCCATTCTTCTTCGCCAGCCGCGAAACAGTGATAATAACCTTCTCGTCTACCGTTATTCCCAAATCGGTTTTGATATTTGAAATTTGTAATTTCAGTCTCGTTTGCGAGGAACTTGTTCTATTTATTTGGAATTTGGGATCTGGAATTTGGAATTTATTTAAATCTACCCCGTTCGGCACCACTTCGATTTTACCCCGATATCCGTATTTCTTCGCCATCTCGGCCAGATAATTGCTAATAACCTGCGTGTAATCGGCTTTCCTCAGAATCAGTCGCCAGCCAATATTGATCAAGCCCAGACGCCCTTCTTGGATATATTTTTCCGCGTCGCCTTCCTGCAAAGTCAAAAGAAACGGCACTCGCGGATAGAAAATTTTAAATAGCCAAGCGGCCGCGCTGCCCCAAGAAGCCATCAGGCCCCAAATAACGACTTTTATTTCATTTTTGTCATTCTGAACCCTTCGCTTTTGCTCAGGATAAACTCCGTGAAGAATCTTATTACCCGACACGAGATCTTTCACTTCGTCACACTTTGCGCGACTTCGTTCAAGATGACATCGTTGACAATCCTTATACAGTTTCCGCGCCTTCAAAAAACCAAAAAGGGGCAGCAAAAGTTTGTCAATCCTGCTGCCAAAACCAACTCGATAAACATTTATCCGGCCGATTTTTTCCTGTTTTCTTGCTGCCAAAGGCGGGAACCGCATAGCCGGTTCTAAATCGCGCCTTAATCTGGCGCAAATCAAATCAAACTCGCAGTCGGAAATTCTGTCTGTTATTTCTTTGACTGCCAATTCCGCCCCACCGATCATCGGCAGATAGGCGGTTGAAAAGATGATAATTTTCTTCATGGTCTCATTTTTTCCATATCATCGATATTTTGACTTTCGGCCAATTCCCGATTAACATCCTCAACGAGCTTGTGGAATTTCAAGTCCACCCCCTTCATTTCGGCAAGCTGTATCAAGGCTCTAATGTCTTTTGGGAAACACTTAGCTCCGTAGCCACGGTAACCACCTTGCCAAATGTCAAAGTGAGAATGGCCGATGCGCTTGTCCTCTCCGGCGCATTCCCGCACCTTATCATAATCTATGCCCAAAGCATGGCAAAGATCATACATCTGGTTGGCAAAAATGACCCGCGCGGCCAAATACGTATTCCCAAAATATTTAACCATTTCTGCCTCGGTAGCCGGTACTGTTTTCTTAAACGGCGCCGGAGGTAAAATTTCTAAAATCCGCTCCGCCACCGGATAGCTTTTTTCGGTATAGCCGACTATCTGCCGTTCGGGAGAAAGCATATCCTCAACAGCGGTCAACTCTCTCAAAAATTCCGGATTGAATAAAAATTGGTGTTGAGAATATTTATTTTGCAAATTCTCGGTTGTTCCGGGTAAAACTGTTGACTTGATAATCACTATCTTGCCATCCTCAAGATTACTCACAGCCTCCTCAACCATAGACAAGTCAAACCCGTTCTCGCCGTAAGGCGTCGGCACGCAAATAAAAACCGCGTCGGCCTTGTTAATCTCATCCAAAGACCCAAGTTCTTTATATTTATCGTAGAGGAGGGGCGTTTTGCCGGTTGATTTGAAATACTCGACCACCGCGCCGCCCACCACCCCGACACCCATAACGCCGACTTTAAATTCGTTTGGCATTTTTTTGCTTGTCCCGTTAGAAGTTAAAAAATTTAGAAGTTTTCAAGACTTGCCTTCGTCCTTTGTCCATAAAAACATCCGTAATAATTTTCGTCTAATTTCTAATGGGACGGTTTTTCCGCGTTTTTAATCCTTTGTTGCCCCAAAAGCCCGTTATTGACTCTTTCCGCCGCCTTCAACAATTGGAGGTCAACGCCGATTTTATCGCCAAATTGAATCAAGGCCCTGATGTCCTTAGGAAAACAACTTCCGCCATAACCCCGATACTGCTTGTGCCAAATATTTAAATATTGAGGCGTAAGAATATGTTTGCTGGCCGCCGCGCATTCTTTTATTCTGTCGTAATTAATATTTAATTTCAGGCATAAATCATACATCTGATTAGCAAAGACAACTTTTAATGCGCCATGGACATTATGAAAATATTTAAACATCTCGGCTTCTGTCGCGGGAATAGCCGCCCCATAGGGGGCGCGGGGCAAAATTTCCTGCAGTATTTTTCTAGCTAAATAACGGCTTGTTTTGGTATAACCAACAATCTGAACATCGGGATTTCGCATATCTTCATCAACAGTCGCCTCGCTTAAAAACTCCGGATTGAATAAAACTTTGTGTTGCGGGTATTTCTTCTGGAATTGCTCGGTGGTTCCCGGCCAAACGGTTGATTTGATGACAATAATTTTTTTGCCCCGGATAGATTCAAATGATTCCGTAACTGCGGAAAGATCAAATCCTCCCCTTTTTTTATGGGGCGTCGGAACCGCGATAAAAATCACATCGGCTTCGTTGACTTCTTCCCGCGACCCCTTTCCGTTGTATTTATCATAAAGAAAAGGAATTCTTCCCGCTAATTCAAAATAACGCTCCAGAGCGCCTCCGACCATACCCACGCCAATAATGCCAATCTTAAGCACTTTGGTCATATTTCTCGTTGCTTTCGATTAATTTATGTATTAAGATTAGCTTAGCCTCTAAAAAAAGTCAAAACGCTGTATAATGCCACCCTATTCTGGACTCTTGAGGTATTTTAAAATTTGGCAT
>CAYYTW010000024.1:0-16256 GCA_964474765.1 uncultured Candidatus Saccharibacteria bacterium | reverse complement strand
CAAATTTTAAAATACCTCAAGAGTCCAGAATAGGGTGGCATTATACAGGGGCTTGCATTTATTTGATATTTGTGCTTTCATTTAAATAGGAAAAACGATCTTTAAAAATTAATTCCAGACCAAGAGGAGGTTAGATTAAGATGGCTGTTCGGGGAAAAAAGATTTGGCTTGATGGTGAAATGCATGACTGGGATAAGGTGTTTATTCATCCGGTCAATCAGTCTTTGCATTATGGGCTGGGTGTATTTGAGGGGTTAAGGTTTTATTCGCATCATAAAAAAGATACGTCGGTTATTTTCCGGTTGCGAGACCATACGGAACGGTTTTTTAATGCTGTAAAAGTTTTGGGGTTGACGATGTCTTATTCGAAAGACGATGTCGATCGAGCTATCGTTGAAACCGTTAGAGCCAACGAGTGTCCAGAGGGCTATATCCGTCCTTTGGTTTTTCTCGGAGGAGCGACAAAAAGCGTTGGCGATTTGGTCCTGGTTGAAAATAGCGAGATGGGCTTTGTGGAAGTAAGCCAGGTCCACTTGATGGTCGCTGTCTGGCCGTGGGGAACATATCTGGGCCCCGAGGCTCTGGAAAAAGGCATTCGTCTAGTCGTGGTTTACGTCCCCAGACCGCATCTTTCCTATGCCAAAATCTGCGGGAATTATCCCGCAACCCTTATAACCAAACAGTTGGCGTTGAAAAGTGGTTACGATGAAGGGCTGCAGCTTTGCGAGGATTTGGTTGCCGAAGCGTCGGCAGCGAATATTTTCATCGTAAAAAACAATCGTTTAATTACCCCGCCGCTTACTGCCTCAATTCTTCCCGGAATTACCAGAGATGCGATAATGACGATTGCCCGCGATCCTTGGTTTCCTACCGGCGTTAAGGCGGTGGAAGAAAGGGGATTTAGTGTTAGCGAATTGTACGCGGCAGACGAGTGCTTTCTTTGCGGCACCGCGGTGGAAGTTACGCCTGTACGCGAAGTCGATAACCGGACGATCGGTCTGGGTATGGCCGGGCCAATCACCAAGAAGCTGCAAAAAATCTATTTTAAAATTGTGCATGGTGAGAGCAGAGAATATGATGGCTGGTTGACGGAAGTAAAATAGGGTTTTTTCTTAACATGGGCGCTTCGCTTTACACGGAGCGTTTTTTATTTCTATTCGCGAAAACCGCCCCGCAATTCTGCGGGGCGGATGAAGCTGATAGAAAGAATCGCCGAAGGCGAAGCCGAGGAAACCGCCCCGCTCAGCGGGGCGGAGGTTCATTGACAGCCCTTTTTGAGCACAGAATTACGCTATTGCAAAATTTTTAATTTTGCGCAACCTCTGGTTAATAGCGTAATTCTGTGCGCGGGTATATGTCGCCAGATTACTGGTCGGACGGAAAAAGCGGTTGGAATTCGTCTGGGTTTGCAAAATAAAGTAATTTATGGTATGCTCTGTGAAGCTATGAGGCTTGGAGAGTCGAGAGTTTTTTGAAAATACGGGAAAGGGGAAGATAAGATATGTTGATTGGTGTACCAAAAGAGATTAAGAATAATGAGCAGCGGGTGGCAATTACGCCTATCGGAGTGAAAGCTTTGGTGGCAACCGGCCACCGCGTTGTTCTCGAGGCCGGAGCTGGTTTTGGTTCTGGCATTTCCGACCAAAATTTTGTCGATGCCGGCGTTAGCGGAATTTTTACTGAGCCGGAGTTAATCTGGCGAGCCGCTGACCTTATTTTGAAAGTCAAGGAGCCGGTCGGACCGGAGCTGGAATTTTTGAAATATTTAAAAGGTAAAACTTTGTTTACCTATCTTCATTTGAGTGGCGTGTCGAAAGAGTTAACCGAAGCCTTGTTAAGGCATAAAGTTGCCGCTCTTGCCTATGAAACTGTTGAAGGCAAAAGAGGCGGTCTTCCTCTTTTGCGTCCGATGTCGGAAGTGGCTGGCGTAATCGCGGTCGAAGAAGGGGCTCATTATTTGAAGCGGCAATACGGCGGTCGCGGCATTACTTTGGGCAGGATTACCGGCGTTAAACCGGCCACTGTCGTCGTTGTCGGCGGCGGCACAGCTGGCGTGAAAGCCGCGGAAACCGCAGCCGGTATGGGCGCCAGTGTAATTTTGTTCGAGGTAAACTATGAAAAGATAATGCGTCTTAGGGTTCAGTTTGCCGAAGAGGGACTTCTCAAGCGAATTAATTTGATGCAGTCGGACGAAGATTCCTTGATGCAGATTGTGCCTTGGGCTGATTTGTTAATCGGTGCCGTTCTTGTTCCGGGTGCTGCCGCACCCAAAATTATCACTAAAGAAATGATTGCTAAAATGAAGACTGGGTCGGTGGTTGTCGATATTTCTATCGACCAGGGCGGCTGCACCGAGCTTTCCAGGCCAACCACGCACAGCGAGCCGACTTATCGCACCGAAAATGGCGTTATTTTCTACTGTGTGACCAATATGCCGGGACAGGCTTCTTTGCAGTCCACTTATGCTTTGACTTCAGCGACCCTTCCTTATCTCCTGAAGATTGCCGAAGGGGGGTTGGAAACGGCCGTCAAAAACGACCCCGGCCTGGCCAAGGGAGTTAATACTTACGAAGGGCATATCACCTACGAGCAGGTGGCCAAAGACCTGGAGATGACGGGATATTATAAGCCCTTGGAAGAACTTTTGAAATAATATACGGAATAAATTACGGGCCGCGGAAACGCGGCCATTTTTTATTGGCTGGCGGTTATCGCCGATGGCGAGTTTTTTTTGTTTGTGATATTATGGATTATAGAATGAGTGTACAGTCCTTGCTCTTTAATCAATATTGGGCGTTGTTCGGCTGAGAAGACGATATTAAAAAATCCGAAATTTGAAGCACTAAATTCGAAACAATATCAAATTTTCTAATGACCAAAATTCAAAACACGCGTTTCGGTCATTTGGATTTTGAATTTATGATTTGTTTCGGATTTCGGATTTCGGATTTCGAATTTTGATATTCGGATTTATATTGGCTAAGTATCATAACTATGACTGATAAACAATAATTAAGGACTATTTTCGCGATCTTAACTATAGATCTTAAAAGCTATGCCCGAAGAAAATCCCCAGGAAAATTCCAATATGTCGAATTCGCACGAGGTTTACGAACCAGAAGATTTTGAACAGAGAGAAATTGAACGTCTTAAACAGGAGATTTTAGACAGAGAAAAAAAGATAGCGGAAAAGATGGCCGAAAAAGAGAAAGAGGCGAAAGCCGAAGGGTACCGGCCGGAAATAAAGGAAGGAGTGATTAGCCAAGAGAGGACAGAGGTTGGTTCTTTGCCGCCCGCTCCGGTTGTCTCGGCGCAGATCCAGCGACAAAGCCAGCAAATCAGTCTTCTTGCTCCCCAAAATCAGGTGGAGTCTCTGTGCGATTTGGCCTTTCAGCGCGGTCTTGATTTTGCCATCAAAACCGCCCGCAATCTGAATAATCCCTATGTTTTAGACGCTTTTCACGACGCGCTAGTCGACAAACTGTATAAAAGGCTGATTTTAGCAAGGCAGATCGGCGAATTATGAGAAACGCGTTTCCTTTCTTTCGCGAAAGGAAGGATTTATAATGGTTTCCACACAAATTTTTCTTCTAATTATAATTGTTGCTCTCTTGGTCATTATCGGCCTCCCTTTGTTTTTTATAGTCGTTTTTTTGCGCGAGAAGCATAAAATCGACCGAGCTCTTAATATGGGCTTGTTTTTGATTAGGCTTCCTCAAAAAACGAAGCCGCGAGAGAATGAGGCGCCAAAAAATCCAAGGGACGTCATTTCGGTAATGGAGCAGTTCTATACCAGTCTGACTCAGTTGCGCGACAGGAATGAGCCGCTTCTTTACGGCGTTCCTCATATAGTTTTTGAGGTGGCTACTCCGCAGGTTGGAGAAGAAATTTCTTTTTATATGGCTGTGCCCAAAAAATGGGAGGAAGTTATCGAAAAACAGATTAACGGTTTTTTCCCCGAAGCAGCAATTGATAAAACTAAGGATTACAATATTTTTAATCCGGAGGGCGGCACGGCCGGCGCCTATTTGAAACTGGGCCGGGATTATTGTTTTCCCGTCAAAACTTATCAACAGATGGAGGCGGATTCGTTTACCGAAATAGCCAATGCTCTTTCCAAGTTGGAGGAAGTCGGGGAGGGCGCGGCCTTCCAGTTAATTATCCGGCCAGCTTCAGTCAATTGGCGCGGTTTTGGCCTTAAAGTGGCCCAAAAAATGCAGGAAGGAAAAACCTATGAACAGGCTAAACGGGAATTTCAGGCCTTTGGGTTTTGGGAATCCTTTCAGGAGATGCGCAAGTCGAAAAAGGAAAAAGGACTGGAGACGCAGAAATCGGCTCCCCGGATTACCTCACTCCAAGTGGATATCATCAAAGCAATTGAAGGTAAGGTCAGCAAGGTGGGATTTGAGGCTAATCTGCGGATTTTGGTTTCGGCTAAAACCCAGCCGCGCGCCGATAATTTATTAGCTCAGTTGGAGGGCGCCTTCACCCAGTTCACTACTCCACACTTGAATTTTTTACGAAGTACCCGTTTGCGGGGCCGCGCCCTGAAAAATTTAATCTATAATTTTTCCTTTCGGTTTTTTGATGTCAGCCAGAAAAGCATTTTAAACACTGAAGAATTGACCGGTCTTTTTCATTTCCCGATTATTCCTCTCGAGGCGCCCAAAATAAAAATTCTAAAAGCTAAATCGGCGTCCCCGCCGGCCGATCTGCCCAAAGAGGGTTTAATTATGGGCCGGAATGTTTTCAGGGGCATGGAAACGATTGCGCGTCTGGAAGAAGATGATCGCCGCCGCCATCTTTACGTCATTGGGCAGACCGGAACCGGCAAATCAGTTTTTCTGCAGAATATGATCCAGCAGGACATAGCGGGCGGGAAAGGCGTGGCGGTTTTGGATCCTCACGGCGATTTGATTGAAAGAGTCCTTGGTTTGATTCCTAAAGAAAGAGCTGAAGACGTGGTTTTGTGCGACCCGGCTGATTTAGAGCGGCCATTGGGACTGAATATGTTGGAATACGATTCGGGGCATCCCGAACAAAAAACATTCATTGTCAATGAATTAATCAACATTTTCGACAAATTGTATGATATGAAACTGGTCGGCGGGCCGATGTTTGAACAATACGCCCGCAACGCGCTTTTGCTTTTGATGGACGATCCGACCGAAGACGCGACCCTAATGGAGGTGCCGCGGGTAATGTCCGACCGTGTATATCGCCAGAGGCTTTTGTCTAAGTGCCGCAATATCATTGTCAAGGATTTTTGGGAAAAGGAGGCGGAAAAAGCTGGGGGAGAAGCTTCGCTGGCCAACATGGTTCCCTATATTACTTCTAAATTTAACACCTTCATCGCTAACGATTATATGCGGCCGATTGTCGGTCAGTCAAAAAGCACCTTGAATTTCAGGGAAATTATCGACCAGGAAAAAATTTTCTTAATCAATTTGTCCAAAGGCAGACTGGGCGAGCTCAACAGTTCACTTCTGGGTTTGATTGTCGTCGGTAAGATTTTGATGGCTTCGTTTGCTCGAATCGACCAGCCGGAAAAAGATCGGAGAGATTTTTATCTTTACATGGATGAGTTCCAAAATTTTACCACCGAAAGCATTGAAACCGCGCTTTCCGAGGCCAGAAAGTACCGTTTGTGTCTGATTATTACTCATCAGTTTATTGGCCAGCTGCCGGAGAAAATCCGCAACGCGGTTTTCGGCAACATTGGTTCGATGGTTAGTTTTAGAATCGGCGCCGAAGACGCGGAATTTGTCGTTAAACAATTCGCGCCGATCTTCGACGAAAACGATTTAATCAACATTGATAATTACAATGCCTATCTTAAGCTGCTCGTTAGGGGCGCGACAACCAAGCCGTTTAACATAACAACTTATCCCCCAACCGAAGAAAACCCTGAAATCGCCCATAGCGTTAAACAGCTCTCGCGCCTTAAATACGGCAAAGACAGAAATTTGGTTGAGGAAGAGATTTATGGCAGATGGAGGGAATACGAGTAGTTTATCCTTCGTCATTCCCGCGCCACGCCTACGGGTGGTCACCCGGAGGGTGAAAAGCGGGAATCCAGTGCGAGGTAAACTCTTAATATTTTGCATCCAAACGGCCGCGCCAAGCACGGCTTTTTTGGTTGAAATGAAGCGGCTTTTAGGGTAGGGTGGAAAAAGTGATTAAATGATAAATTTTCATTATGTTAGTTTTTATAGACGACTCAGGCGATCCGGGGTTTAAAATAGGAAAGGGTTCTACCGAATTTTTTGTAATTTCATTGGTGGTTTTTGATGACAATCTTGAAGCGGAAAAAACCGCTGTGGCTATAAAAGAATTGAGGCGTAAATTGGGGTTTCCCGATGATATGGAATTTAAATTTCATAACTCGCGAAAGGAAGTGCGCGAAAAATTCCTTTTAGCCGTCAACCCATTTAAATTTAGGATTAGAAGTCTTGTCATTGATAAAAGCAAAATAAAAAGCGACGAGTTAAAAAATAGCAAAGAATCTTTTTACAGTTATTTTATTAAATCCGCTCTCAAATACAGCAATAACTCGATTTTTGATGCTTCTATCAAAATAGACGGCAGCGGAGACAGAATATTCAGAAAAAGTTTCCTGGCCTATTTGTGGCGAGAGCTGAATTCAAGACAGAAAAAGATCGTCAAAAACTGTAAATTAGTTGATTCCAGGGGAAATGTTTTAATTCAAATGGCGGATATGATTGCCGGAAGCATTGGAAGAAGTTACCGTCGCGACAAAAAGGATGCGAAGATTTATCGGAATATAATCAAAAAGCATGTAGATGACGAGTGGCCATTCAAATGACAAAAAACAGCCCTAAATGGGCTATTTCCAACCACGCTCCTATGCTGGTTGTCCCAGCCACGCCGCCGTCCGGCGACAGTTCGGAGTACAGGTTTTTGTATTCTTATAGTACCACATCTAAATTAAGAATTCAATAAGTAGCGTTATCCACACCATAGGTTTAGAGTGGCTAATGCCAGAACACTCAAACGGCCGAGCTCAGCTCGACCGTTTTTTTGTTGAAATGAAGCAGTTTTTGGGGTAGGATGGAAGTAGGTTAAGATTTTAACAAGATTTTTTATGGCTCGAAGAATAAATTACGACAATTGGTCAAAAGAGGAGTTGATAAAGGAACTGCGTCGTATCAAAGAAACGAAATACGGGCTTGTTTGGCATAGGGATTTGCCGGAAGAAAAAATTGACATTCTCATCAATCCTGACGCGCGCACGCCAAGCGAAATGTTTCCCAATGAAATGGCGGGCAAGCCGTTCCCGATTTTAAAAGAGGTAAAAAGTAAAGAAATAAACGACGATAAAGACAAACCGGTAAATTTGCTTATTGAGGGCGACAATTATCACTCGCTTGCGGTTTTGAATTTTACCCACCAAGAGGCTATCGACGTTATTTATATTGATCCACCATATAACACTGGAAACAAAGATTTTATTTATAACGATAAATTTGTAGACATAGAAGATCCGTTCAGACATAGTAAATGGCTTTCATTTATGGAGAAACGCTTGAAATTAGCCAAAAACCTTTTGAAAAAAAATGGAGCTATTTTTATAAGTATAGATGACAACGAACAGGCAGCATTGAAAATGCTTTGCGATGAGATTTTTGGCTTCAAAAACTTTATTGCGAATATAATTTGGCAAAAAAAATACACTCAAAGTAATGATGCAAAATATTTTTCAGCAACACATGATTTTATACTTTGTTATGCGAAAGACGCAGAGAAATTAAATATCAAATTACTACCCAGGACAGAAAAGCAAGATGCCCGATATAAGAATCCAGATAATGATCCGAGAGGGCCATGGATGACCCAGCCATTACATGCAAAAAGTGGAAGCGACACTACTTATTTCTACACTTTCAAGAATGGTGTTACATGGAAACCACCGACGGGAACCTATCCGCGTTTCAGCAAAGAAACCTTACAGAAAGCTGACCAAGAAAAGCAAATATGGTTTGGTGCGAAGGGTACGGCAGTGCCAAGATTGAAAAAATATCTAAACGAAATGAAACAGGGCGTTATACCCAAAACAATATGGCTTTATAGCGAGGTTGGCAGTAACGACGACGCGAGACGGGAGCTTAAGGAATTGATGCCGGAGAACGGTTTTGATTCTCCAAAGCCAACATTACTAATAAAAAGAATATTAGGATTAGCAAGCGACAAGAACAGCATAGTTCTTGATTTTATGGCTGGCTCCGGTACAACAGGCCATGCCGTTTTGGAGGCGAACAAAGAGGATGGCGGCAATCGGCAGTTTATTCTTTGTACTAATAATGAAGAAATTGATAATAATGGAAATACTATAAAACACAAAATTTGTAGTGACATTTGTTACCCTCGCCTTAAAAAAGTGATTAAAGGATACCAAAACGCTAGGGATAAAAAGATTGAAGGCATTGGCGGGAATTTGAAATACTACGCTTGCGATTTTGTGGAAGCCGAGCCAACGGACAAAAACAAGCGAAAACTGGTGAGTGAATCAACGGAGATGCTTTGTATCCGCGAAAACGCTTTTGATCTTGTGCAAGACGAGGGCGATTTTAAGATTTTCAAAAACAGCGATAAATATCTCGGTATTGTTTTTTACGAAGAAGCCATTGGCGATTTCAAGAAAGCAATAAAAAAAATCAATGGGCATTTCAACACTTATGTCTTTTCGCTCGGCGATGATCCGCACGAAAAACAATTTACTGATGTAAAAAGCAAGGTTACTCTTTGCGCCATTCCCGAAGTAATCTTAAAAGTATATCGGGAGATTTTTAAATAAATACTATGTGGATTGAATTTAAAAACTATCAAGAAAAAGCCATTGTAAAGTTGAAGCAGGAAGTCAACGAGCTTTTGGATGTGGAAGGAAACAAAATCTGCATTTTCAAGTCGCCGACCGGCTCCGGCAAAACGCTGATGATGGCTGAATTTCTAAAACGGCTTATTGATTCGCGCATTGACGGCAAAAAGTTTTCGTTTATCTGGATAGCCGTCAATAAACTGCACGACCAAAGCCGCAACAGTTTGAAAAAATATTACGACCAATTCGGCGTTGGCCTCAAATGCTCCTATTTTGAGGATTTGGACGAAAGGAAAATCGGCGAAAACGAGATTTTGTTTTTAAACTGGGCAAGCATAAACAAGAAAGGCAACATTTATGTCCGCGAGAATGAACGGGACAATAATCTTTCCAATATAGTCGCCCGAACGAAAGACGAGGGTAGAATTATCATTCTCGTCATTGACGAAAGCCACCGCAACGCAGAAACAGACAAATCCAAAGAATTGATTGAAGATATTAGCCCAAAGATAACGATTGAAGTTTCGGCTACGCCCCAGCTAAAAGGTGTATTTCGCGGCGTGGAGATAGAATTGAAAGATGTCAAAGACGAAGGAATGATTAAGAAAGAAATAGTTATTAACCCCGGCTTTGAAAATTTTAAGCTGGACAGAAAACTTGCGGACAAAACGGCTGATGAGATTGTGGTTGAGGCGGGATTAAGGAAGCGCGCGGAGCTTGCCAAATTATACGAAGCGGAAGGCGCAAATGTTAATCCGCTTATGCTTATTCAAATTCCGGACACTCGCAAGGGATTGATTGATAAAAAAGACGCGGTGGTGCAGTTACTCGGCAAATATGGGATTACCACCGAAAACGGCCGGCTGGCGACTTATCTTTACGACAAGGACAGTAAAATCAATCTTGAAAACATCGAGAAAAACGAAAACGAAGTTGAAGTAATGATTTTCAAACAAGCTATCGCCGTAGGCTGGGATTGTCCACGCGCCGCAATTTTGGTTTTGTTCCGCGAATGGAAAAGCATGGTGTTTTCCATTCAGACCATCGGGCGCATTATGCGTATGCCCGAACACAATCATTACAAAAATCCGGAATTGAACCTCGGCTATGTTTATACCAGTTTGAGCAATATCGGTATTGCCGAGGATATTGCCAAAGAATACATTACGGTTTTTGAGGGCAACCGGCGCGAGGATTACGAAGATATTGATTTAACTTCTTATCACTCCAAGCGTTTTCGTGAAGAAACTCGTTTGTCATCGGATTTCGTCCCGATTTTCTTTCAAGCGGCGGATGAGCTTAAATTGAAAGATAAAATTTCGCTCAAGCACAGCATTGTAGATACAAAACTTATCGCAAGCGGGAAAATATACGATGTGGACAAGCAAACAAAAAGCATAGAGAAAAAAGGCACGCTGGATATTCCCAAAAACGAAGTTGAACTGCAAATCGCCTTTGATTATTTCGCGCGGGAAAATCTTGCGCCTTTTCATCCGGAGCTTCGCTCAATAAAACGCATTAACGATTCTTTGTATCGCTTTTTTGATAAATCATTCAAAATGGGCGTTGACGATTGGCCGAAAATTCAAGCTATTGTTTTGGCCGAAGAAAACCGGCAAGCCGTGATTGATGTTATCAATCGGGCCAAAGAGCTATATCAAGAAGTTGTCGGCAGGGGAAAACACGAACTAATACAAAATGACGAGCTGTGGAATGTGCCCAAAATAATAAATTATAATCTGACTTTTGTTAAAAAAGATTACAAGCGGTCAATTATTCAGCCGTATTACGCCAAAACGAAAGGCACGAATAACTTATCGCTTTTTGAAGAAGATAGCGATGTCGAGGTTGCGTTTATTGAATATCTGGAAGGGGCCAAACGAGTAAACTGGTGGTTTAAGAACGGCAGGCAGGATGGCTCACATTTTGCCGTGCCGTATGTTGAGGACGGACAAGAGAGGCCGTTTTATCTTGATTTTGTAGTAATGCTCAATGATGGACGGCTTGGCTTGTTTGATACAAAAGGCGGGATTTATGCTAAAACCGCGAAGGAACGCGCCGAAGGATTGGCAGAATATATTGCAACGGAAAACAAGAGGGGTAAGAACTTGTTCGGTGGCATTGTATTAAAAGATAAGAATAGTTGGCGGCTTAGTGATAATAAAAAATACTCTTATGATCCAAACAATCTGAAAGACTGGAAGTTTTTGGAATTGAGTTAAAGGGCGCGGCCTTATGCCGGAGGAGATAAAAATTGTGGAGGGGAGTTATTAAAATAATAAAATTATTATATAAAAATATAACGAATAATTACACGCCTAAAAATTTACCAATAGAAAATTTGAAGTGGGAATCATTTGTCCATCTTATAGGAAAAGCAAATGCTGAAATTGCTAGATTTGATGGATTATTGCAAACAATTCCTAATCCCTCGGTGCTTTTAAGTCCATTGACTACAAATGAAGCTGTTTTGTCTTCCCGCATCGAAGGAACACAGGCAACATTAAAAGAAGTTTTGGAATTTGAAGCCAATCCGTAAAAAGAAACCAAAAAATACGAGGATATTCGGGAGGTGATAAATTATCGAAAGGCCATGCAAAGCGCCTTGAATGAAATGGAAAAATTTTCGCTTTCAACCCGTGTTATTAAAAAAGCCCATGAAATTTTGTTGCAGGGAGTAAGGGATGAAAATAAGGATGGGGGGAATTATAGAAGGCAGCAGGTTTTTATTGGAAAACCTGGCGCGGGCATTGAGCGAGCGACTTATATTCCACCCTCAGCTGATAAAATAAATGATTTAATATCCAATCTGGAAAAATATATTCATGGCGAGGAAAAAGATTTATTGGTTCAGCTCGCAATAATTCACGCTCAGTTTGAGATGATTCATCCTTTCATGGATGGAAACGGAAGAGTCGGCAGAATGTTAATGCCATTATTTTTATATTTTAAAAAAGCCATTTCTTACCCATCATTTTATTTAAGTGAATATTTGGAATCTCACAGAGATGAATATTACAAAGCATTGCTTAATATTTCGAAAGAAAAAGACTGGGATGGTTGGATTAGTTTCTTTCTCCAAGCCGTGATAGAACAATCAAAAGAAAATATCAATAAAGCGAAAAAAATCATCGCGCTTTATGATCAGAAAAAACAAAGAATAACTGAGTTGACCAAATCGCAATTTGCTATCATGATTCTTGATGCACTTTTTGTAATGCCGGTTTTTCAAAGTCAAGATTTTATTAAATTTTCCAAAATACCAAAAGCAAGCGCTTTTAGGTATATAGGAATATTGGAGAAAAGCGGCGTGATATCGTCAAACCAGAAAAGGAAGAATGGGCTTTATTTTTTTAATAAGTTATTAGATATAGTTGAATAGCGCCACCGGCGAGACTACCAAAATCTATAGCCTCATAAAAGCTAAATAATGAGACTATAGAAAATTATAGTATCACCGATAAGATTAAAAGGGGGAAATCGCCCGATGGCGCGCGTCCTCCTTCATTCTCACCCGATAGGAGAAACGAAAACATCCCCGCAATACTGCGGGGATGTTTGGTATTGTGATCAAAGAAATTTAACTGGCTTTGACTTTTAGTTTTCTGGTCTTGGCTTTTTCGACCTTAGGCAAGCGGATAGTTAAAATTCCGTTTTTTAAGGAGGCGTCCGCTTTGTCGGCTTCGATATCGACTGGCAAGATGACTGAACGGGAAAAGGCGCCCCAATAGCATTCTTGATAGTAGTAGTCTTCGGTTTTGACTTCTTCGTCTTTTTTTCTGGCGCCCCTGATGGTTACCATATCGTTGGAGATGGCGATGTCGAGGTCGTCGGCGCTTACCCCGGCAATGGTTGATTTGATAACAATGTCGGAAGGGGTTTGGTAGACGTCAATTGTCAGCTGGCCCTCTGACTCGGGCAGCCACTCTTCTGTTCCTTCGCGCGCCGGAGTTTTTCGGGTTTTTCTATTTTTGGCCACCGTATTGTTTTCAGCAGCGGATTGTCCCGTTTCCTTGTCAACTTCTTTCGGGTCGTCAAAAAGTAATTCTTCCTTGGGGCTCTTCTCTATTTCTAGTTCTGTTTCCGATTCGTCGACGCCAGTCAGTTTTTGAAAAAAAGATGGTTTGGTCATTGTCATGTAACTATAGTACGCGACACTTAACAAGCCCTCCTAATTTCCATCGTGCCAGTCCTTGTTATATGTCGCGCGTTATATGTTATATGATTTAAATTTTACAAATAGAAAGTTTCTTTTTGAGGTTTTGAAAGCCGAAAGATATGAAAGTAGCCACGATAATCAGAGTAGGAATAATTAAAAGCGTCATAGACGGAAAGGAGTTTTTCATACTCACAAGATAATTATAACTCCCATGAAAAACTATCGCAAGTGTCAATCCCTGGACGATCAATAAGGGTTTCTTTTTTGTTTCAAAAAGGGATTTGGCCCAAAAATAGCCGACTATTCCCGAGGCCAAGGCGTGAAGAAAGGTGGCGCCGACAAAACGTAGGCTGATAGTACTCAAGGCGGCGCTGAAGGGCAAAAGGGGAGATTGAAAAACGACCAGTAGGTTTTCGGCCGCCGCGAATCCTAATCCGCCGGTTATTAGATATATCATCGCGTCTGGCGGTTCATCGAAATTCGAGTTCTTACCAATCTTGTCTTTTATAACTCTGTATTTGAGATATTCTTCCACCATGGGGGCAAAAAACACCAAGCCAACCAGGGCTCTCCAGCCACTGGTGTATTGATTTAAGAACGACACCCCTTGGGACAGGGCGTCGGCTGCCGCTTGCGGGCCGAAAGGTTTGGTCAGCCAAAGGAGGAAAAGTTCGGCAATGGCAGCCAGGGGAGTGATGAGGATTCCCCACAAAAAAATTTTTATGATTTGATACCGCGGTTCTGGATGGGGGTCTTTTTTCAAGTAGAAAGAAAGCCAGATTAAGCTGGGTAAAAAACCAAGAGCGATGTAGAAAAGGTGGGTTAGCAAGAAATAATTTCTAATTGTCTAATTTCTCACCCCACGGGTGACCACCCAAAGGGTGGTAATTTACCTAATGAAATTTCCAATTTCTAATGTCAAATTCAAGAATTTTTTGTCATTTGGCATTTTAATTTTCATTAGGTGAATTAGGTAATTAGGTGAATTGGGAATTTTTAAAAACTCTATTCCGGCCATTTCGAGATCATGAGCAACCTGTCTTTATCCGGCATTTCCCGCCAAATTGCCTCCGTTATAAAAGGCATAAAAGGATGAAGAAGCTTCAGAATGACAATCAAAGCGTGTCTCAATGTTATTTTAACATCTTCTGTGTTTTTTGTCTTGGAGTATTCAAGATATTGGTCGGCGAGGTCGTGCCAGATGAAATCGTAAAGAATATGCGCCGCTTCGCCGAATTTGTATTTTTCAAGATTGTCTGTAAGGCGTTTGGTTGTCTCGTCAAGTTTATTCAATAGGGCGAGACTTTGTTTGTCGGCGTCGGACGGAAGCGATTTAATATCCGCGATAAGATTGCTTTCGGTCTTTATTAAAATAAATCTGGCGATGTTCCAAAGCTTGTTGGCGAATTTTTTCCCCATTAGCAGAACGTTTTCATTAAAATGGATATCTTGGCTGCCGAAGGTTTGATAAATCAGGCCGAAGCGGGTGGCGTCCGCTCCGTATTTTTTTATCAAATTCAGGGGGTCGATGCCGGTGCCTAATGATTTGCTCATCCGTTTTCCATCTTTGGTCAGGACGGTGGCGTGGACCACGATTGTTTTAAACGGCGGCTGATCCATGAACTCCAGACCGGAAAAAATCATTCTGGAGATCCAGAGATGCAGTATGTCCCGAGCCGAGGTGATAACGGTGGTCGGGTAAAATTCTTTAAGATCTTTTGTCTCTTGCGGCCAACCCAAGGCGGCAAAAGGCCAGAGAGCTGATGAAAACCATGTGTCAAAGGTGTCTTCCTCGTTTTCTCCAGGGATTTGATGTCCCCACCAGATTTGTCTTGAAACGCACCAGTCGCGGACGTTTTTAAGCCAATCGAGCGCTATAGCTTTCCAGCGCTCCGGTTCGTAAGTTATCTCTCCTTTTTCTATCGCCTCGATAGCTTTTTCCGCCAGCGGCTTCATTTTGAGAAACCATTGTTTCGATGGCAGTGGTTCTATTGTTGAGTCGCAGCGGTAGCATTTGGCAACGTTGTGGACGAATTCTTCTTCTTTTTCTATTAGGTCTAATTCTTTCAGTCTGTCGATGATTTTGGTTCTGGCCTCGGAAATTTTCAGGCCGTTGAATTCTTCGTTAACATTGATGATTTTTCCGACCTCATTGATAATTTTCAGACTGGAGAGTTGATTTTTGAAAGCAATTTCATTATCAGCCAAGTCGTGTGCCGGAGTAACCTTAACCGCGCCCGTGCCAAATTCCATGTCGATCAGAGAGTCAGCGACGATGGGAATTTCTCGGTCGGCTATCGGTAAAATTGCTTTTTGGCCGATTAAATTTTTATATCTTTCATCTTTGGGATTGACCGCTATTGCTGTGTCTCCCAACATTGTCTCCGGCCGCGTCGTCGCCACAGTTATGAATTTCGAATTTCGCTGGTGCTGGCACCGAACTTGTTCCATTTCGAATTTCGAATTTTTTGCAATCGGGTATCGAATATACCAAAGCGTTGATTTTTCTTCAACATATTCCAATTCCAGGTCTGAAAGGGCGGTTTGGTCTTTAATACACCAATTGACTACTCGTTCGCCCTGGTATATCAACCCCCTTTTTCGGTAGTGTTCAAAGGCGGTTCTAACGGCTTCCTGGTATTTTTCGTCCATGGTAAATCTTGTTCTGGACCAGTCTAGCGAGCAACCGAGTTTTTTAAGTTGATCGAGGATGATGTTCCCATATTTTTCCCGCCATTCCCAGATTTTTTTCAAAAATTCCTCTTTTCCCAAATCGTGGCGCGACAAACCTTGTTTTTTTAATTCTTTCTCAACCGCGTTTTGGGTGGCGATGCCGGCGTGATCAATGCCGGGCAGCCATAAGGTTTTATATCCGCGCATGCGATGGAAGCGGATTAAGATGTCTGAAATTGTGTTTTCCAGAGCGTGTCCCATATGAAGCGAGCCGGTGATATTGGGCGGGGCAATCATGATAGTGTAGTTTTGACCATTAGTCTTCGGTAAATTGTCGGGATTAAAATAGCCCGACTGTTCCCAGAGTCGGTAGATCTTTTCCTCGACCTCTTTTGGATTATATGGTCCGCCCCGCAGTAAACTTGGGGCATCGTTTTGGGGCGCGCCGGAATCCGTTGTCGCCGGATTTGTCGCGGAATTTTTGTTCTTCATGCAATAATATTAACACAGGCAAGTATTTTTTCAATTAGCCATGGCTGCATAATGCCAGATACATTCTGGACTCCTTGAGACCATAATCTCATGGCG
>CAYYTW010000023.1:0-16677 GCA_964474765.1 uncultured Candidatus Saccharibacteria bacterium | reverse complement strand
TTACGCCTTATCAACTAATTTACCAAGTGTTGCACTTGAGGGTAAAATGTAGGGGTGCTACATTGTTTAAGATGTTATCATAAAATCAGTAATCTGTCAATCTTTTCGGAGTGGGTAGGGCGGAGTTATTCACATAGTTGTTTGATAAGGAGTCTCGTGGTAAACTATAGATATGGAGGGATGCATAATAAGAAGTTTAGCGGATAGAAACCCGTAAGAAATGAGAGTAATTCTTGGTGATTTCGGTGTTGGTATCCGTTTTTTAGGTTATTCAAAACACCCACTTTTAATCTTTCCCTCAACGAGGGGGAGAGGATGGGGGAAAAAATGACAGCGGGTGAATTAAGAACAAAATTTTTGGATTTTTTTTCTGCCAAAGGTGGATCCGCCTCAAGCGGAAAGGAAAAAGGACATACGATTATTCCCTCGGCTTCTTTGATTCCCGAAAATGATCCGACGGTGCTTTTCACCACCGCCGGTATGCACCCGCTTGTGCCTTATTTGCTCGGCGAAAAACATCCGGGCGGCAGCCGCTTAGCCAGCGTGCAAAAATGTATCAGAACTGTCGATATCGACGAGGTTGGCGACGCGACTCATCATACTTTTTTTGAAATGCTGGGCAATTGGTCTTTGGGCGACCCCTCGACTACGCTCGGGGCAGGTTATTTCAAAAAAGAAGCAATTCAATGGAGTTGGGAATTTTTGACTTCTGAAAATTGGCTTGGCTTGGATAAAGACAGAATGGCCGTGTCGGTTTTCGCCGGTGACCAAGACGCGCCTTTTGATGAAGAATCTTTTAATATTTGGCGGGAGTTTGGGGTTACGGAAAAACGAATTGCCAAACTGCCAAAGAAAAATAATTGGTGGGGGCCAGCCGGAGAAACCGGACCCTGTGGGCCGGACACAGAAATGTTTTATTGGGTTGGAGACCCAGCCAAAGTGCCTGATAGCTTTAACGACGACAATGATTTATGGGTTGAGATCTGGAATGATGTTTTTATGGAATACAACAAGAAGGCGGATGGCACCTATGAAAAGCTAGGCCAGCGTAATGTGGACACGGGGATGGGATTGGAACGAGTTTTGGCGGTAATGAACGGCTTGGATGATAATTATCAGACGGAATTATTTTGGCCGATTATAGAGAAAATTGAAGAGTTATCCAGGAAAAAGTATGGCGAATCGGCGGAGACGACACGGGCGATGCGGATTATCGCCGATCATATAAAGGCGGCGGTATTTATAATAGCCGACGGAGTAGTTCCTGATAAAAGTGGGAGTGGTTATGTTTTGAGACGGCTTATAAGACGCGCTAGATATTATTACGATTCAATTTGTACCGAAAAAAATATGGATATTCTTGTTGAATCTGTAATTCCTATCTATAAAGATAATGATAAATATATTTACCGTGAATTATCTGGAAAAAATAAGCATATCGAGGAAGTTATAAGGGACGAAGAACTAACATTTGTTGGCCACTTAATGTTCGGTAGAAGATTATTAGGAAAGCTTATGGCGGAAGAAAAATATATTTCGGATGACAACGCATTTTTGTTGTATTCAACATACGGATTCCCCTTCGAACTTATACTTGACATAGCAAAAGAAAAAAATATTAAAGTTGATACGGAAGGTTTTAATAAGAAAAGGATGGCTCATCAAGAACTCTCCCGTACCGCCTCGGCCGGAATGTTTAAAGGGGGATTGGCTGATGCCGGCGAACAAGCGGCAAAGCTTCATACGGCGACTCATCTTTTGCAGGCGGCCTTGAGGAAGGTTTTGGGCGAACAGGTGGCGCAAAAGGGTTCGAATATTACAGCCGAACGATTGCGTTTTGATTTTTCGTACGATAAGAAGATGACAAAAGAAGAAATTAAGAAGGTTGGGGATTTAGTGAACGAGCGAATTAGACAGGATATTCCCGTGGAAATGAAAGAGATGACCGTTGAGGAAGCGAAGAAGGGGGGGGCGTTGGGGGTTTTTGATTCAAAATATGGCGAGCGGGTTAAGGTTTATACTGTTAGTGACCCTTCGATAAGTCTCGACTCCGAGCTCGACTCGAGAAGCTCGTGGCCTCCTTTCAGTCGGGAAATTTGCGGCGGGCCGCACGCGAAAAGAACGGGGGAGTTGGGGAAGTTTCGGATAGTCAAGGAGGAAGCGTCATCGGCGGGGGTAAGAAGAATTAAGGCCGTTCTTGAATAGAATGACCAATGGCCAAATTCCAATGACTAACCAATGATTAAATGACTCAATGACCAAAACTTTGGTCATTGGTTATTGGTGCTTGGTCAATTTCTTAAATTGTCTTTTCTCAAAAAACTTTCTTCTTTAGTCGGCGACAAAAAGGGTGGTGATTACATGCTGGCATTGGATATCGGGACGGAATCTGTCAGAGCGGCGATTTTCGATATAGATGACGGGGAAAAAGATAAACCGAGGGCGGTGGTGTGCGGGGTGGGCGGGATGACGATGGCGGCAAGCGAAGGAAAAGAGGGTTTTATTGCCGAGATAGTCGAGGTATGCCGCTTGGTCAAAAAAGAGGCGGAAAATATGGCTGGTTTTGAAGTTAACAAGGCGATTATTGGAATGACCGGTCAGTCGCTGAAATGTTCCACCGCGCTCGTAAGTTATGACCGGAAAAACGCCTCCGAGACAATTGATCTTTCCGAGATAAAAAACATTGTTCAGAAATCGCAATGGCGGGCGTTTGATGACTTGAGAAAGCGGGAAGCGGAGGAATATGGTCTCTCCGAAACGGAAATAAAATTAGTCGACGGCTTAATAACCGATGCTAAAGTCGACGGTTACCGGGTTTCCGATCCAATCGGCTTTGAGGGCAAAGAGATTACGTTAACAATTTTTAATATTTACACGTCATTATTTTATCTCGACCTGCTCCGGCGTTTGAAAAAAAATTTGGGGTTAGAAATTATTGCTTCCGTTCCCGTATCTTTCGCTGTTGAAAATGCGCTGGCCGAAAGTGTTTTTAAAACCGTCAATCTTAGCGAGGTTTCCGGAATCTTTATTGACTGCGGCGTGGGCGCAACCGATGTTGTCATCGCTCATCAGGAAATTTTTGAGGGGCCAAAAACAATTTGTTTCGGCGGCCGAACATTTACCAGGCGATTGGCTTCTCAGCTTCAGCTTAAAGATGAAGATGCGGAGAGGCTGAAGAAAAAATATTCAGCGAATCAGGTTTCGTCTTTGGTAAAAAGGAAGATCGCTGAAATTTTGGCATCAAGTTTAAAAATGTGGCTGGGTGGAATTAAGGCGACCCTGAAAAGCTTTTCGTTTTTAAATTCTTTCCCGTCATTAATCTTAGTTGCTGGGGGAGGGGGCATACCTTTTCTTTTGAAAAGGGCGCTGGAAAGCCAGGAATGGCAGGATGGTTTAAATTTTTCGCAAGAAATCAAGGTGAGAGTTTTGAGGTCAAGCGACATTCCCGACGTTGAGGACAAAACCGGTTTATTAGATGATTCTTCCGATATCAGTCTTTCGGCGTTGATTAATTTCAATTTGAAGCTCAAGAGAGAAAAGTCGACTCTTAATTCAATTCTTGCCAGGATAATCCGTTTGATGCAGGTTTAATCCACTTGAATTGTGAATTAAGAATTACGAATCATGAATTACGTTTAAGATTAAGATCGCGGGACATTAAGGATTTTCCTCATAATTCTTAATTCCCAATTCTTAATTCATCTCAATGGATGATTTTCAAACAATCTATTTAAATTCCGATGACGATATCGCTTCAGTTATAGATTGTCTATCGGGGAGCGAAGCAAAAAATCTGATTTTAGTTATTCCTAAAGAAGCGGACATCCTGAGCGGCGCTATCAATCTCCAGCTTTTAAAAAGGGAGGCGGAAAATTTAGATAAAAATATTTTTATTGCCACAACGGATCAAACTGCTCGATATTTGGCGAAGCAGGTGGGAATTGAATTGGCCGATGGGTGGGCCAAAGAAAATTCCTGGAGGGGCGCAAGAAATTTAAAGTCTCGAGCGGCAAGGACAACGTCAATTTCTCAAAGTCATAGCGGTAGCGTTTGTGACAGAGATGATATTTTAGCAGCGCCAGAAACTCGAGGTCGTCGGCCGATGGCGGATATTGTCGCGCCATCTAAACAAGTGAGCACAGTCAGAGAGGTTGGGCCAGTTTTTCGAGAAACTATTGAGCCGGTTGTTGGGGCGGTGTCTGGGGCGGAGGAGGCAGAAACCGGTGATTACAGGCCATTACTCGATGAAAATTTACCCGAGACCGATTCGGTAGACCAAATTGAAGCCGATGAGTTTAGTAAAGAGCAGCCAATTTTTCAATCAAAGGAAAGTTTAGCCGAGGAGGAATTATCTCGGGAGCCTTCTCCTAGAACCTACGAGATTTTGAAAAATCTCCAGCCGATCGAAAGGGGGGAGGTTATTAAAAAGGAGCGTAAAGGAACACAATTGGCCGGGTGGAAGAAAAAAATTATTTTTGGTTTTATCGCGACGGCATTTATAGTAGCGGCGGCATATGCTTATTATATTTTTCCAAGGGCCGAGGTAGTAATAACGGTTAAGAAAGAGTCGGTTCCGATAGATATTACTATTATCGCGGATAAGAATATCACCAAAACCGATGTTTTGACGGATAAAATTCCTGTCCAGGTAATTAAAATAGAAGCTGCGAAGAACGGAATTTTCCCCGTCAGCGGCGAGCAAAATCTTAGCGAAAAAGCCAGGGGCGTCATTACGGTTTTTAACGCTCATGGCTCAAGTTCTCAGGGGTTGGTTCAAAACACGCGTTTTATTTCCGTCGAAACCGGCAAGCTTTTCAGAACCACAAAGTCGGTCATTATACCCGGCGCCACAATCGACGGGGGGAAAATTATTGCCAGTTCAGTCGAGATCGAAGTGGTAGCTGATCAGCCGGGGCCGGATTATAACATTGGTCCGTCAAATTTTACCATTCCTGGCTTTCGGGGCGGCCCGAAGTATAGCGGTTTTTATGGTAAATCGAGTTCTTCCATGCGGGGCGGCGCGGCCGGCAAAGCAAAAGTGGTTTCGCAAGATGATTTAGACAGAGCGCGGGCAGAATTGATTGGGTCGTTGAAGCAGGAACTAAACCAAAATTTACAAAAGCAGATTCCCGGCGGTTTTAAATTATTGAACGAGGCCGTTAAAGAGGGTGTGCCGGAAATTACTTTTTCACATCAGGCGGGAGAAGCGGTTGACAAATTCACGGTAAATGTTAAGTCTCGAAATACGGCGATTGTATTTAGCGAACAAAATATAAATGAACTGGCAGATGATAAAATTCGTGTCTCATGGGGTCAGAACGCGGCCGCCATTGCTGGTAGCAGAAAAATAACATATAATTCATGGCAGATTGATTTCAGTCGGGGCGTGATCGATATGAATGTTGGTGTAGTTCAAGATGTAACGCGGAAGATAGATGTCGAAAAATTGAAGCAAAATTTAGCTGGTAGAAATGAAACGGAGATTCGCAAGGTATTGAGTAAAATGCAGGAAATTCAGGATGCGAAGGTGGTTTTTTGGCCTTTTTGGGTGAAAGGCATGCCGTTTCGGGTTGACAAGATCAAGGTGACTTTGTTGGGAGACGCGTAGTGGAATCCCTTGACTTCGTTAGAAATCACCGAATCGTGTCAATGGGGTAACTTTTGTCAAAAAGCTTAAAGGTTAAAAATCCGTCATTACCATTACCATAATTGGAGGATATTCAGCTTCTGCGGGGTTGACAAAAAACTAATCAGTATATAAAATAGCAAAGTGCGCATAAGGATTTTCTTTGATGCGTTTTTCTTTTTACTCCCACCCCATTTTTAGCTGTAAATATTGATACTCCGCGCCGGGCCGCTATGGACCGGCTCGTCTTATGGCCGTGTGAAATATTGCGTTTGCGGATAGAATTGGCGGGTGGTAATTATTGTTGTCGAATCAAATAGAAAAAATAAAACATGAAGGTTTAGTTGTTGAAGCGTTGCCAAGCGCCAATTTTAAAGTTCGGCTGAAAGACGGTCGGGAGGTTTTGGTCCACCTTTCCGGAAGGTTACGCATGAATTTTATTCGTATACTTACTGGCGACAAAGTTTTGGTAGAGCTTAGTCCGTATGATGAAAGGAGGGGAAGAATTACCAGGAGATTGTAAGGGGCTTGGTCTAAAATCTGAAGCCGAAGGCGCACAGATTTTAGAAACCAAACCTTTACCCCGCACCTTTTCTGCCTAAAGACTATTGATTTACACAGGTAAAGCCGTAAGGCGGCTTCGCCTTAAGACTTTGGTAAATGATAGTTTAGGACGGAAAAGGTGCGGGGTGCTCAATTTTGCGGCCAATCAAGCGTCGCCTCGCGACGCTCGCTCGGCTCGCTCTCTTGGGCAAAATTGGCATGAAAGTTCGAGCCTCGGTGAAAAAGTTTTGCGCGAAGTGCAAGGTAGTCCGCCGCAAAGGGCGGGTTTATGTTATTTGTTCGACTCCGAAGCATAAACAAAGGCAAGGATAAAGGGCTTGGTCACCGCATAGCGGGGCAACCAAACCTTTACCGAGCACATAAATTAAATGACTTTGAAATGCAATAGAAGGAAGTTTGAAAATATTCTTTGTTCTCTAATCAAAGCGAATTATTTAATTTATGTGCTCGGTGCTCAATGTTGTAGCCCAGCACATAAAAGTGGTTTGGGCTAGCGCAATTATTGAGAAAAAAGCAACAATTATTAAAATAATTTTCGCCCAGCAGGTATTTTTATGTGCTGGGACAACATTGGCATGCCGCGTATAGCTGGAATCAATATCCCAGATAACAAACGAATCGAAATTGCCCTAACTTATGTTTATGGGATAGGGCGGTCTTTGAGTAATAAAATTTTGAGCCAGGCCAAGATCGATCCGAATATACGCGCCAATCAGCTTTCGTCCCAACAGATTAACGAGTTGAGAGAGATTGTCGAAAGGGGTTATAAAATTGAAGGTGAACTTAGGCAGGAGAAGATGCTTAATATCAAACGGTTGAAAGACATTGGATCATACCGCGGCGTCAGGCATAGTAAAAAACTTCCCGTTAGGGGGCAAAGGACAAAAACAAACACCCGAACGGTGCGCGGTAATGTCAGAAAAACAATCAGCAGCGGAAGAAGAAAGCTGGAGAAAACATAGAAGTAGAAGCCAATTGACGCCAACAAAAAACGTCAAAAAGCGCCCTTAGCGTAAATTGGCGCGGGAAAATTGGCGTAAATTAGCTTCTAAAACCATGGGAAAGAAGAAAGTCGTAAAACAAACTGCGGATCAACTTTTTGCCGAAAGCGAAAAATTGGAAGAAATCAGAAAAAAAACATCGAGAGAAGCGGCGAAGACAAAAGTTGTTAACAGGGTAAAAGCCTACATCCGCTCCAGTTATAATAATATAGCGATTGTCTTGACCGACGAAAGAGGCAATGTTTTGGCCTGGTCTAGTTCTGGTTCTCTCGGTTTCCGGGGTCCTAAAAAAGCTACTCCCTTTGCCGCTTCGAAAGTAGTCGAGGCCATAACGGAAAAAGTGGGAAAATTGTCTATCGGAAGCTTGGAGGTTTTGGTTAAGGGTATTGGCAGCGGTAGAGAAGCGGCAATTAGGTCTTTGGCTGCAAGAGGATTCGATATTGTTTCGATCAAGGATATTACCCCCATACCTCATAATGGATGCAGGCCGCCGAAG
The DNA here is from genome assembly GCA_964474765.1 of uncultured Candidatus Saccharibacteria bacterium. Lineage (GTDB taxonomy): Bacteria > Patescibacteriota > Minisyncoccia > Portnoybacterales. Next base: position 8,990 of record CAYYTW010000023.1, on the reverse strand, counting down.
CCGAGAAGAGTATAAAATAGAAGTCGATTAACGCCAAGAAATCACGCCAGACCACGTCAAGGTTGGTTTAAAATAAAGCTGGCTTAAGGTAGCGCAAGAGTTGGCGTAAATTAGCTTCTAAAAAGCATGGATTACTATAAGTGCAAAAAATGCAGACGCGCGAGCAGAAAACTCTTCCTAAAAGGGGAGCGTTGTTTTACGCAGAAATGCGCAATGATTAAAAAGCCTTATGGTCCTGGAGTTCATGGTAAAAAACGAAGGGCTGGGCTGTCGGAATATGGCAGGCAGCTATTGGAAAAACAGGCTATTCGCCGCACCTATGGGGTTTCAGAAAAGCAATTCAAAAATTATATTTTAGCGGCTATGCAGAAAAAGGGTGATAAGCGCGAGTTGTTGCTAAAAAGCCTGGAGAAAAGATTGGATAATGTAATTTTTCGATTGGGTTGGGCGAAATCAAGGGCTTCGGCCAGACAGGTCGTTGGGCATGCGCATATTTTGGTCAATAGTCGCCGAATGAATATTCCATCATATGAAGTGAAGGTTGGGGATTCAATTGAAATCAAAAAGAAAAGCCGTTTCTTGGCGCCGTTTAAGAATCTTGAAGAAAATTTAAAGAAGCAGGTCATTCCGGCGCGGCTTAGCCTGTCTCCTGACAAGGCTGGGGCGAAAGTCGTCTCCGACGTTATAATCGGGGACGAAAAAGAAATTCAAAATCTGGGAATGGTTATCGAGTTCTATAGTCGCTAAAGCGACGCAAATTCCAGAGAATTTAATAGTCGTTAATTTTGAAAAAATTAACGACGCAACCCCTTTGGGTTAATAGCCGTTAAACTGACTACCGTTTACTGTCTACCGACTACCGCTTTTTAAGCGGTAGACTGTAGTCCGTAGTCTGTAAGCAGTAATTATCATGCAGATTTCTCTTTCTCTGCCGCCAAAGGTCATTAAACAAGAAGGGAATAAGGCGCTTTTTGAGATGGGCGGATGTTATCCTGGATATGGTATTACTTTGGGCAACGCTCTGCGTCGCGTTCTCCTTTCGTCTTTGGACGGAGCCGCCATTACGGGCGTAAAGATCAACGGCGTTCAACACGAATTTTCTACAATCCCGTTTGTCGTGGAGACCGTCCTTGACATTATTTTAAATTTAAAACAAATACGTCTGAAGTCGCATTCTAATCAGCCGGTAAAAATCTTTTTAGGGGCTCGGGGCGAAAAAGAGGTAACCGCCAGAGATATTGAATTTCCTTCCGAGGTCGAAATTATCAATAAAGACGCGCATATTGCCACCTTAACCGATAAAAAAGCGAAGCTTGGAATGGAAATGGAAGTTGGTCGGGGGCTTGGGTATGAGACGGTCGAGTCCCGTAAAAAGGAAAGGCTGGAAATAGGTCAAATCGCTGTTGATGCCATTTTCACGCCGGTAAAAAAAATAAACTTCGAAGTTGAAAATATGCGAGTGGGCGAGCGGACTGATTATAATAGATTAAGACTAGAGATTGAAACAGACGGAACCATGTCGCCATCAGAGGCCCTTGAGAAGGCCGGGAAAATTTTAACCGATCAATTTGCGCTTATCCGTGATTTTACTAAAAAAGAAGAAACAAAAACGAAGAAGAAAGACAAAGAAAAACAGAAAGACAAAAATGAATCGGAGTCGGGCAAAATGGACAAGATAAGGATTACGGAACTTAAAATTTCATCCAGAACCATTAAGAGTCTCACCGGGGTCGGCATCAAGACCGCGGGCGGATTAGCCAAAAGAACGGAGGGGAGTTTAAAAGAAGTTAAGGGATTGAGCGAAAAGGGGATTGAAGAAGTTAAAAAAGCGCTGAAAAAAATGGGATTATCCCTAAAGGGATAAATTGAGATGGTTACAAAACCCTATTTTGTCATTCTGAACGAAGTGAAGAATCTCTTGCGAATGCAAGAAATTAAGCTCCTTTTCTCAAACAAGTTGAGAGATTCTTCGGGCTTCACCCTCAGAATGACAGTTTTGAAACCATCTCATTGTGTATTTTATGAAGAAAACTCGTAAACTTGGCAGGAAAAGAGATCAGCGGCAAGCGCTTCTTAAAGGATTGGCGGCTAATTTGATTTTGAAAAAAAAAATAAAGACCTCTTTGGCTAAAGCCAAAGAGGTCAGGTCGTTGGTGGAAAAATTGGTCACAAAAGCGAGAAGCGGGAATTTTAACAGCCTGCGTTATGCCGTAAAAATTTTACCGGCCAAGGCGGTTAAGCATTTAATGAAAGAAGTCGCGCCGCGCTATGCCGATCGTTCGGGAGGATACACCAGGATAGTTAAACTGGGGCCGAGGCGCGGAGACGGCGTTCAGGTGGTAATAATCGAGTTCGTGTGATTTTTCGTAATTTGCAAATGGCTAAAGTTAAAGGACAAATTTATACTTTTGACGCGTCCGGAAAGATTCTTGGGCGCGTGGCGGTAGAAATCGCCAATTTTTTGCGCGGCAAAAATCAGCCGAATTATTTGCCATACTTGGATTGTGGCAACGCGGCAATTGTTTTTAACGCGGAAAAATTGCAAGTTACCGGGAGAAAAATGAGACATAAAATCTATTTTCGGCATTCCGGTTATCTTGGCGGCTTGAAAGAACAAAGTTTGGAAGAATTGTTCAAAAAAAATCCTTGCGAGGTTTTAAGAAAAGCCGTTTATGGCATGTTACCGGATAATAAATTGCGGGATAAAATGATACGGAGGCTGAAAATTTACAAAAGCGAGGTCGCAGCTTCTGAAGAATAATTTAAAAGCATTATCATTCATAATGATGGCGACAATCAAAAAAGAAAAGAAAACAACTAAAAAAGCGGCCGCAACAGTTGATTCGAAAAAGGTGTCAGCCGAGTCGGCCAGAAAAGAGGAGGGGGCGCCCAAGCCGCCTAAGCCGGTCAAAAAAGAGGCGGAAGCGCCTAAAAGGGCGAGGCGATATTTTGAGGCGATTGGTCGAAGAAAAACCGCAACTTGTCGGGCGCGATTGTTTACTGCCAGGCCTCTTGATGAATACGAGGGAAGAATTACCGTCAACGGGAAGTCATATAAAGAATATTTCCCTACTTCTGAATTACAGCAGATAGTGGAAGCCTCTCTGAATAAACTGAAATCATTGAATAGGTTCGAGATAAGCGCTAAAGTCTGGGGCGGCGGCATTAAAGCGCAAGCCGAAGCGATTAGGCATGGTATCGCCAGAACTTTGGTATTGTTCAATCCTGATTTTCGGAAAAAACTGAAACGAGCCGATTTTCTGCGCCGCGATCCTCGGATGAAAGAAAGGAAAAAATATGGATTGAAGAAGGCAAGGCGAGCGCCCCAGTGGAGCAAGCGATAACGAACGGGTAAGAATTTAACGAAGTAGTAATCAAACCAATGAACCCCGTTAGATATTTTGGTTATTATTTTGCGCAAAATATCTTAAGGGGGATATAAGCAATCACAAATATGCAAGACTCATTAAAAATATCTAACGGGGTGAATAAAAAAATCGTTTCGGTCATTTTTTTTATTATCATCGGCGCGGCTGTCATCTACAGCGGCTATGTTTTGTTCGGTCATAGCCTAAAAAACTATTATGCCAGCTGGAAAATCGGGAGAGCGTATCACAAATTTGAACGGGGATTTACGGACTATTTAAAGAACGATACCTATGGCGGCGCCACGCCTGAAGAAACATACAAACTGTTCGTAAATACGCTAAAATCCGGCGACATTGAATCCGCCAGCAAGTATTTCTATTGGGAGCATCAAGTCCAGGAGCAAGAAAAGCTTCAGAAAATGAAAGACGAGGGAAAGCTGGAAGAATATATCGATGGTTTGCCCGATTGGAGCAAGACGGAAGAGGATCATAGTTATTCGGTAAGCGGCACGAAGCAATACGTTATTATAAGCAAAAGCGACGAAGAGGAAACCGTTAAATTACCAGACGGCAATGGTGGTTTTATTGAAGAAACTTTTCCACCGGGCGAATATGTTTCTTTTAGCGTAAACTTTCAGCTGAACGAACGAGCCAACATCTGGAAAATTTATAGTCTGTGATGGAGCGGTAATTTGCGTAAGCGAACATGCGGGCAAGCGCGGATTTTGCCGGAATGCGTTTCATATATTTGCCCGAGAAATTGATGAAATATGAGTGATAAATAAAAAGATCCTGAAACGAGTTCAGGATGACGAAGAATATGAGTTTAAAGAAATATTGTTTAATCACAATTTTGATTCTTGGAGGGGCGGCTGTTTTTTTATCGGCTAATTTTTCCAGCGGGTATAACACGGGCTGGACGCATCCAACTTTGGCGGAAAAATCAGCCCGGCTTTTTAACCAATATGACGGCGGTAATCTGTCCGAAGCGGATATCGGGCAAATTGTCCAAGGCGTTATCAACGAAGACACTCCGCCGCGCTGGGTCAATCATTTTTACGACCCGACCACCGGCCAAGGATGGAGCGGCGAGCGGATGGGCAGTCTGCCGGCAAGCGTTTTGCGGCTGTTCACCTCAATTGGTTTGACGCAGGCCTCGCCAGCTGCCGCGCCTGATTGGGCGCGAAACCAAGCTTTGCAGGAGCGCTATTCAATGTACGAAGGCAACCGCACTTTTCAGAAAGCGGTTTATGATTATGTCAACGGCGACAAAGCAACGGCTTACCGTTCTTTAGGCCATATTTTGCATCTCGTTGAAGATATGACCGTTCCGGCTCATACACGGCAGGATACGCACGTCGATGTCTGGGGTTCTGGCGATCCGGGCGAACCGTTCGAAAAATGGGTTGAGCAAACAAAAGATTTATCATTTCTGAATAACCTGAATCCGGCGCAAGAGAATTTCCACTGCCGAAATTTAAACGATTGTTTTAATCAAGCGGCCAAATATTCTAATCGGAACTTTTTTAGCGAGGATACGATAAATGATGAAAATTATTTAACCTCTTTTGGTTTGCGTTACGTGAAAGAAAATAGGTATTATTATGCAATCAATACAGTAAATGACAGTTATCTTTACAGGTTTGAAAAAGATTCTCGGGGTAATTTTGTTAATTTGACTCTTAACGATGATAAGGTTCATTCTGCCTACTGGCAAAGACTGTCCAAAAAAGCCGTCCTCTCGGGAGCGGAAGTAATCAGAATATTCCAAGAAGAAGCTGCCAAGGCGGAAAAAGATAGGAATTTATTGGAAACGCCGCCCCCTTCTTCGTTTTCATTTTTGGATAAGGGTTTGTTGACTGGCATTTATGGCATCATGGCTCCCACAGTCGCGGCGCCGGTTTTTTCCGTTTACGGCGCTTATGAACAAGTTGGTGGTTGGATGAAAAATTTGTGGGGTACTGCCAGTTCAAAACTTGGCTCTTTGTCTGGCTCTTTGTTGAGTTTGGTTGGTAAGGCCGACATACCGGCCGCGTCTCCCGTTTTGCCGGAAGGATTAACTATCAATCAGGCGGCGATTGATCAGTTGGCAATCGGCCAGAAGGGCAATAATGAAAATAACTCCCCCCAGCCCCCTCTTACTTTAAGAGGGGGAGAAAGTGAAGGTGACGCGTCGATTGTTAATATAATCCCGCAGAATTTCCCTTCGACAGGTTCAGGGCAAGTCCCTTCGGCCCCTCAACCAAGTTCGTGGCAAGCGAGTTCAGGAGACGCCCTCCAGCCAATAAATATCGTACCGAAAATGCCGCTTGCTCTGAGTTCATCGAATGAGATGGTTTTGGGTGAAACGATTGTCAATGGTAATGAAAATGGTAATAAAAACCAAACGGCTGCAACCGCGAAGACGAGTGCGAAAACATCCGTTTCGAATCCGACTGTTCCGCTCGGCGCCGGCGCGGGAGCATCGGGGCAGTCGTCCGTTGAGCAAGAGTTATCATCTGAATCACCGACCGCCATTTCAACGCCGGAAGAAAACTTGTCTCCGTCAGAAGATCAATTGGAAGAAACTGCCTCGACTACCGAAGAAGATCTCGTCCCTCCCGAAACATACGCGACCAGCACCCCGATTTTGATGTCGCAGACGGATTCGACAAGCTCACCGCAAGCTCTCGCCACCAGCACGATTATTTTTGAATTTTCTTCGTCGGAGGCTCCTTCGAGTGGCTCGGGACAAGCTTTATCAACTTTTGCCTGCCGTCTGGACAGCGCCAGCTCGACAGTTTGCGCTTCGCCGATGGAGTATCGTGAACTATCAGATGGTGAGCATGAATTTGAAGTTAAAGCTATCGACGCGGCTGGAAATGCAGATCCGACCCCGGTTATTTTCAATTGGATAGTTGACGCTACCGTTCCAGAGGTTTCTTTGAGCCTGGCTAATTATCAATTAACCTCAATTAATTTCAGCCTGGTTTGGAATAGCAGCTCAAGCGATGTTGTTTCTTATGAAATACAAAATAAACTCGGAGAAGGTGGTGGCTGGCAGGATTGGGCGACTAGCGCCACATCAAGTCAGAAGAATTTTCGAGCTAACCGAGACGAAACAACATATTATTTCCGCGGCCGGGCCATGGACGATCTTGGCAATCAAAGCGCGTGGCAGGAGATAGCGGCGGAAATCAGTTTATATCCGATAGCGATTAACGAAATCGCCTGGATGGGAACCGCGGCTAAATATTCTAGCGACGAATGGATCGAGCTTTATAATAAAACCGATCAAGATATTGATTTGAACGGTTGGACTCTTTCAGTTTCAGGCAGGAATATCATTTTGGCGACAACCATTCCGGCTCACGGATTCTATCTTTTGGAGCGGAGCGATAATAAAACAGTTTTTGATATTGCGGCCGATCAAGTCTATGTTGGTGGCATGGATAACGGTATTGAAATTCTGGAATTGAGAAATCAGGCTGGTCAATTGATAGATTCAACGCCGCCCAAAGATCATTCGCCCGGCTATGCCTGGGTTGCCGGCGAAGCGTCACCTAACTATAAAACCATGGAGCGAGTTAATCCTTATCGTGATGGCGCTAATGTTCAAAATTGGAAGACCAACAATGGCGTTATTATCAATGGCCTGGCGGCTGACGGAATAACGCCGATTCACGGCACGCCCAAAGCGCAAAATAGCCAATACGATCCGACATTAGCCGTTTCAACCATTATCCCCGATAAAACGGTTATCAACCTTGATACAATTTGGTCTTTAGGCCGCAGTCCTTATATTCTGGAGTCTAACGCCGGCGCTTACCCGACCTTGGCGGCTGGAGCGACTTTGATTATCGAGCCGGACGTAATAGTCAAGCCCAGCTCGATATTGATTATTAAAGGTACTCTTCTGGCGCGGGGAACATCTGAAAAACCGATTTTGTTTACTTCTAATCAACCAACGCCTCAGCCTGGCGACTGGGCAAGCATTGTTTTCAAGCCGGAAAGCGTTGGTTCTGTTTTAGAGAACGCGATTTTCGAATACGGCGGCCGTGAATTTAGCGGTTATCATTATGATGATTATTCGATGGTTAATATTGACCAAAGCTTGGTTACCATCAAGAATTGCCAGTTTCAAAAAGGTGGTTGGATCGCCTTGAAACTCAATAATTCGTCATCGCCAATCGAGAACAGCGTTTTCTTGGAAAACATCAAAGGAATCGTTATTGACGGCGCTGCTTCCCATCCGATTGTCAGAGATTCGGAGTTTCGGGGAGCGAACCATCGGGGAACCGGAATTGAGATTAGCAACGGAGCGGCGCCTATCATTTCCTCTAATAATTTTTATAATCTCAATTATCCAATTCTTTTGAAAAACGCTTCGCCGGTTTTTTCGGGAAATCTAGTTTCGAATAATAACCACAACGGCGTTTATGTGCATTGGCAGACCACTTTTACTCAAGATCTTGTTTGGCAGAATAATTTGACCTATATTTTAATGTCTAATTATGGTGATTATCCGACTGTCGCCAGCGGGACGGTTTTGACCATTGAGCCGGGGACGATTATTAAGCCGTTCAGCCGGTATACGGCCATGGTAGTTCAGGGACGCTTGGAGGCCGAAGGAACAGAGAGCGAGCCGATTATCTTTACTTCATTTAAAGATGATTCTTTTGGCGGAGATTCTAATAATGATAGAAATTTAACTTCGCCAGCAGATGATGATTTGTTCGATTCAGCTAACAGGGGTGAGTGGTACAACATTGTTTTTGCCGCCGGCTCAAGCGGATCGTTAAGCAATATTCATTTCCAATATGGCGGGTATATTCCGGGCTGGAGGCCGAGCTACGACCCCGACAAAACCTTAAATCGCGACCCATCGGCGGAGGTGGATTTGGGCGATGGGGTGACGATAAACTAAACTAGATGAATTTCACGAGGTCCATTCTCGTAATTTTACGAGAATGGACCTCGAAAAGCTCTAAGCATAGCCCGCTGGCCTTGACTGTTTCTGTTTGACGTGTTATGCTACGCTCAAAATGGATTTTTGAAAGCACAAAGCATCTTGTTAAAAAGAATATAAATACATATTTTGTTTTGTTAAAGGAGAGGGAGTTGGAAAACAAAAAATTTGTCATTCCGCGAAGGGCCTTTACGGCTGAAAAGCGGCCCGAGTTGCCGATGATTCGGTGGACTAAGGTGGGAGCGGAAATTGATCCTGCCCTCTTGACGCCGGACAACATCAAAGCGTTAGAAGACGCTCTCTTCGGGACCTACGAGGATCTCGAAGAAATATGCGGAGTGCGCATCTATCAGTTTTATCGCGTTAGCAGCGCGACGCAGGGTTGGTTTTTTCGACGCGCCGAGTGTCTCCATGTCCGGGTGGCTGGCCATGAAGTCGCGTGCCGGATTTGCTTGCCGTACTGTCTTGGAGCCAGTTTTTGGTGAGGGTAGTACGGATTAACTAAAAGAACGATTGTCCCGCCCCCGAATGAGGCGGGATTTTTATTGGGCGCGCGATTAAAATTTCCACGCCGGCTTGACGAACAAGTGTAAAATGGTATCTTTGTGACAGTTCCTTTACCCTACATTTTACCCTCAAGTGCAACACTTGGTAAATTAGTTGATAAGGCGTAA
>CAYYTW010000022.1:0-16772 GCA_964474765.1 uncultured Candidatus Saccharibacteria bacterium | reverse complement strand
CCAAATTTTAAAATACCTCAAGAGTCCAGAATAGGGTGGCATTATACAGGTGATTGCAAATTAAAAAATTCTATGTTAATTAATGAGTCATGATAAATTAGGCCTGTTGGCACCTTTAAAATTTATCGCGAGGTGAGAAAACTGTGAGAAGATTGGATCGTTATCATCGGCGATCTCCGAAATATTCGGGTGACTGCGTCTCTTACGAAATCATACAAAAAGTTTTGCCAAGCGGCTTGACCGTTATTCTGGCGCCTCGGCAGGGAACTTCCATTGTCAGCGAAGTTTTTGTCGTTCGCGCGGGCGGCAGGTATGAAACGCCGGAGATGTGCGGTATCTCTCATTTTCTAGAACACATGATGTCTAAAGGAACGAAAAGGCGGCCCACGGCTCTTGACATAACCAGAGAGTTTGATGCCACCGGCGGCGAACATAACGCATTTACTTCCGCGGAGATGATGTATTTCTTTCTCAGCGCGGACGCCATATATACGGAATTAATCCATGATTTGCTTTCTGATAGAATTTTGCAGTCTCAATTTGCCCCAGAGGCGATTGAGTCTGAAAAGGGTGTTATCATTGAAGAAATACGAACCAGTAAAGACGACGTATCGGCGAACCTGGCGGCGCATTGGTTTAAATTGCTGTACGGTAATCAACCGGCTGGGCGCGACTTTATCGGTACGGAAAAAACTATAAAAGCGATGCGGCGCGAGCATCTTCGTAATTATATGGAGAAGTTGTACGTCGCCAGTAACAGCGCTGTTTGTGTGGCCGGACGCATTCCGGATCCGGTTAGGGCGTTTGAGGACATAGAAAAATTTTTTGCCGGCATGAGCCGAGCAACGCCAGGATTACTGATGGCGCCGGTAGTCGAGAGACAGAGAAAGCCCGCGCTTCTGTTAAATCCTAGTCCCATTGGACAAGCCAGTATTTTATTGGGCGTTCGGACTTACGGCCTTACGCATCCCGACCATTCGGTTTTGAGGGTTATCGCCGCTCTTCTTGGCGGTTATACCAGTTCGAGAATTTATCTTGAGCTGCGGGAGCGGGGACTTGTCTATGAAGCTGGAATGTCTATCGAGTCCCAAGCTGATATCGGCGATTTAGCCGCCTACGCCAACCTGAAAAAGGGACACCTAATTGAAGGCTTGCGGATTATCATGTATCACTATCGATCTATGGCCGCCGGAGAATTTTCCGAAGGAGAGGTTCGGTGCGCCAAATCTTATCTGATTGGATCGCGGAAAATGGATTTAGAGAATTCCTGCGACATGGCGATGGATTTGGCCGCGCAGTTTGCCTTGTGCGGGAAAGCGTTGACTTTTGAAGAAAGAGACCGGCGGATTGAAGCAGTAACGCCGGCCGATGTCCAACGAGTCGCCCGGGATATTTTTATCAACGAAAAACTCAATCTCGCGATTGCCGGCCCTTATCGTCGGGGCCTGGAAGAAAAAATAGCAAAGATTTTGTCATTTTGACCCCGCAGAATCACGGCGCGGCCGTAGCTCTACGGGGTAAACAAATCCCTTTCGAGCTGAGCTCGGTCCCTTCTTGCCACAAAATCTCGGTCTCGCTTAGCGGGGCCTGTTTTTGTTTCCGGCGGCATTTTGATTTGACGAGTGTCTGTAATTATGTTAATAAAGAGAAAGCTGTTTGATAATTGAATAGAGAAGAAAAAGGAGGTTGTGGGATTGATGGAAAAAGAAAAGGAATTTGTCAAAAAAGTGTTGCCGAGCGGATTAACCGTTATCTTGGCGCCCATGGAAGGAACCAAGACGATTACGGCCGTGGTGGCCGTTGGCGCCGGCTGGAAGTATGAAACTTTGGATATTCACGGATTAAGCCATTTTCTGGAACACATGGCTTTCAAGGGAACCGTCAGGCGGCCGAAAACCATTGATATTGCCAAAGAGATAGACGGCATCGGCGGCATCATGAACGCTTTTACCAGCGAAGAGATGACCGGTTATTTTATTAAAGCCGCTTCCGAACATACGCCTTTGGTTCTCGATGTTATTTCTGACATGCTGCTTCATTCTCTTCTGGAATCGGCCGAAATCGAGCGCGAAAGCGGCACGATTATCGAGGAATTGAGAATGTATAATGACGACCCTTCGTGGTACGCGGGCGGCATCCTTTGGCCCCGTTTGCTTTATGGCGACCAGCCAGCCGGCCGGTTATGTAATCGGCACCGAAGAAAACATCAAATCTTTGCGGCGCCATCATTTTCTTGAATATATGAGAAAATTATATGTGGCAAGCAACATGGTCGTTTGTCTGGCAGGACATATTCCCAATGCGGATAAAGCGTATTCGGACATCGCCCAAAACTTTGGCTTGGTGAGTCAGGACCCAGTCAATCTTTTTAAGCCGTCGGTGATTGAAAACCAAGTCAAGCCCGCTCTTTTGTTGGCGCCGCGTCCCCTGGAGCAAAGTTCTGTTTTGTTGGGCGTTAGGGCTTATCCGATAGGCCACCCAGATTATTATGTCCTTGGGGTGATAAAGTCTTTATTGGGTGCAGGGATGAGTTCGCGGATGTTCATTGAGGTGAGGGAAAAAAGGGGGTTGGCTTACGCCGTTTATACCTTCCTTGACGCTCAAACGGATGTCGGCAATTTCTGTACTATCGCCGGTTTGAAAAGAGAAAGAATTGATGAGGGGCTGCGCGTGATTTTGGATCAGTATGGCGAGCTGGTCGCCGGTCGGGTGACGGAAGAAGAACTGGCCAGGACGAAAGCGTATATCCGCGGCGCGCGGCGAATTAAGTCGGAACAATCGCAGAATGTCGCCATGGATTTGGCGTCCAAATTTATCATTGTCGGCGAGACGCAATCCACCGAAGAGGAAATGGAAAAGATCGAGGCCGTAACTCTGGCTGACATCGAGCGTGTGGCCCGTGATATCTTCGTCGATGAGAAATTGAACCTGGTTGTCGTCGGCCCCCACGAGGGTATGGAAGAAGAGTTTTTAAAAAATTTAAAGTTTTAACTTGTCTGCTTAGGCTCCGATATTATGTCGGGGCCTGTTTTTGTCCAGCTAAGCTCAGCTTGGCCAGTCTCGCTTAGCGGGGCCTGTTTTTGTTGCGTGTTATATTTGTTACAGTTAGAAAAGCGCGAGAGTTATTTTTTCAAACGAATTTTAATAAACAAAAAAACCGGATTACCCGGTTTTGGCCTGCCGCTTTTCGAATTTAAATTTGAGGACTGTCCCAATCATAGTATAATCTTGGCAATCAGGGTTGAGGCATGTCTCTAGGTTGGTTCCATCTTCAGCGTCATATTCAATTTCGCACGGGGTTTTGATGACGTATTTCTTTCTTGGCCCCCTTTTTACGCACAATTTTTTACCACAGCACCCGCAGATTTCTTCGCTTTCTTCGTAGCCCAACCAAGAAAAAATCTTTTTCCAGAAAACTAGCGTGAATTTTTTCCACACAGCAATCTCCTTTGTTGTAAATCTAATATAATAAACCAAAAGGGTCAATATTTTTTCGGTAAAATAAATATCTTAACGCGTTATGAAAAAACAAATTTACATATTTTTTACGGTGATTTTGGGGATTCTGCTGAGTGTGATGGTCCACTGGCTTTTGGAAATTTTTTTTATCTTCCTTCGGGGAAGAGAAGCTCTGGCGGAGCTTCATATAAATTTGCCGATTGGCGATTTTCAGACATACGGTTTTGGTTTGAGCTGGCACGGAATTTATATTGCGCATTATATTTATACGATCATCTTATTTATTCTGGGTGCTGTTGGCGGTTATTATCTGGGCAAAAAATGGTGGCAGATTGTTTATGTGGAGAAAAGGCATTGGCAGTTTGGGCGGGCGGGCAAATCGGGGTTTACCCCTTTAGAGAATCCAACCATCAACGATGGGACTGGGACAAGTAAGAGTGTAACTTCTCATGGAAGAGGCGATGAAAAATCCTCGTCTTCTCTAACCGGGTTTACTTTGATTGAAATACTGGTCGTTATCGCCATCATCGGCATTCTATCCACGATTATTTTAGTTGCCACTAATTCGGCGAGGGCTAAAGCGCGCGACGTCAAAAGAAAAGCCGAACTTTCTCAAATCGGCAGGCTTCTTGCCGGTTCGTCATGCTACCTGCCGAACGTCGGCGCCGGGGACTATGACATTTTGGATCTGGCCGGCGAGCTGAAAACGAAATATCCGCAGTATGCGCAGTATGTTTCGATAATTCCCAAAGATCCCAAGTCGGGAACCGATAGCAAGTCCTTCTATCGTTACCAGGTAGCCGCCGATGGTCAGTATTGCATCCTCTACGCTAATTTGGAGAATGTCGATGAGAAGATCACTTTGCCGGATTTGACCGCGCCGACACCCGGCGGCGGAACCGGAACGCTTAAGGCAAATGTCGATGGCTGGAATGGAACACCGATTTATTATCAGGTGGGAAAGTAGAAAAGTTTGCCAATCTTAATTTTTGCCGAATTGCGTTTGACTTTTATAATTTTCTGGAAGAAAGTATCAAATCTAATTCGGCGGAAACGGGGGGAAAGTATGGCTATGTATATGGAGATGGTTTCAAAACTGTCATTCTGAGGGTGAAGCCCGAAGAATCTCTCAACTTGTTTGAGAAAAGGAGCTTAATTTCTTGCATTCGCAAGAGATTCTTCACTTCGTTCAGAATGACAAAATAGGGTTTTGTAACCATCTCATGGTAACTGGTGTGGTGCGGATAAAGGGTGAGTTAGAAGACCGTGATTATTGCGATGCCGCTATTGAGCGCGAAAGCGACGAGGCGGATCTTCAGAACATTGTAGGGGAATCATTTGAGAAAGTGGCGGATGCTCGCTTATTCTGACCCAGGACGGCAGGACTTGCTTGTCCGTCAGGACTTCAAACGGCAGGATTTATGCCATCAGGGGCATGCCCTTCGAGTTCGAGAGGACGACCAGCGATAGCTATGACTTAGTAAACATCTGCGAAGCCGGTAAGGAGTGGCTAGAAGGAATTGTTTAGATAAACGAGCAAGAAGAAAAAATCTTCCCATATGTTTTCGTGAATGCTGGTCGGCAGAAAAGAAAAAAGATGATTAGCTCAATGTTTCAAAAGTTTCGCGGCCACCTGGCCGCTTTTCGCCCTTGCCAAGCCCCGTTTTTTCATGTAAGATGGATTTAAATCTTAGGCGCGTCGGGCCTCTTTTTTAATTGAGTTGGCGTCCCGACTAAATCGTCAAACTAATTTTATTAATTATGAAAAAAAACAACCAGCTGCAATCATTAACAAAAGATTTAATACTGGCCTCGGTTAACACCGTTAAGATAGGACAAATTTTGGAAGGAAAAATCATCGAAGCGAACAAAAATAATATTTTTATTGATTTTGGCGCGCTCGGAACCGGAATAGTTTTGGGTCGAGAAATCAAAAATACTCCTTCGCTGATCAAAGAATTGAAGATCGGACAAGTTATCAATTGCGTCATTCTGGAGACCGAAAATGAAAATGGTTACATTGAAGTGTCAATCAAAGAAGCGGATAAAGAATTATCGTGGACCAAACTTGAAGAAGCAAAAAATGCTGGACGCAATGTAGCGGCCAAAGTTGCGCAAGCTAATCGCGGGGGATTAATGGTAACCATTTTTGATCAGAAAGGATTTTTGCCAGTTTCTCAGCTTTCTCCAGAACACTACCCGCGCGTTGAAGGCGGGGATAAAGACAAAATACTGAAGGAACTAAATAAATTTGTGGGTAAGGATTTAAATGTCAAAATCATTGATGTCAACCCCAAAGAAGAAAAATTGATCGTCTCGGAAAAAGCGCTTAACAAAGAAGAGACTGAAGAAATCATGAAACACTTCGCCGTCGGTGAAGTGTTTGAAGGCACAGTTTCGGCGGTAACCGACTTCGGCGCCTTCGTCCGGCTTTCACCCGGAGAAGAAACGCGTGTCCCGGCAACCGAAGGATTAGTCCATATTTCGGAACTTGACTGGCGATTAGTTAGAGATCCGAGAGAATTCGCAAAAGAGGGTGAGAAAGTTAAAGTTAAGGTGGTCGGTTTCCATCGGGGCAGACCGGCTCTTTCTATGAAAGCGCTGAAAGAAAGACCTCAATCTCCAACGGAGAAAGCTGGAAATCCGGAAATCGAAAAATCGGAAGAAGAATAAAGCTCCCCGCAATACTGCTGGGAGTATTCAGCGAAGGAGGATAAGCTTCTTCGGCCTAATGGCCGGCGCATTTTCTCCAAAGGAACGAAGTTTAATTTTGCGATTATGGCAAAAAGTTTTATTAAAAACATCATTTATATCATCGTCATATTTTTTTTGATTGCGCTCGTTTTTTCGCCGTGGATGCGAATAGAGAAACAGTCGAAACAAATCGGACTGACGGACCTAGTCAACCAAATCAACCAGGAGAAAATCAGCCGGATTACCGTCAATGGCAACGACCTGGAAATTATCGCTAAAGACAATACTAAAGAAATTTCACGCAAAGAAGAAGAGTCGTCGCTGACGGACACTTTCAAAAACTATGGTGTGAATCCACAGAAATTGGACCTGGTTCAAATTGAAATCCAAAGCGCCAACAGTTTCAGATTTTGGGTGATGACTATCATCACCGCCATCCTGCCCATTTTAATTATCGGGTTTTTCTTATGGTATATGTTTCGCCAAGCGCAAAGAGGCGCCAATCAGGCCTTCTTATTCACTAAATCGCTGGCCCGCGTCATTATGCCGGAGGACGCCAAAGACGTACGGAAAGTTGCTTTCAAAGATGTCGCCGGACTCAAAGAGGCCAAAGAGGAATTGATGGAAGTTGTTGAATTTCTCAAAAGCCCCCAAAAATTCATTAAAATGGGCGCCAAAATTCCCAAAGGCGTTTTATTGATCGGTCCTCCAGGTTGCGGCAAAACCCTTTTGGCCAGAGCGGTTGCCAACGAAGCTAATGTTCCATTTTTTAACATCTCCGGTTCGGAATTCATCGAACTGTTTGTTGGCGTGGGCAGCGCCCGGGTCCGGGACCTTTTCCGAACAGCCAAAAAAAACGCCCCCTGTCTGGTTTTTGTCGACGAGCTTGATGCCATTGGCCGACACCGAGGCGCCGGTTTGGGGGGCGGACACGACGAACGAGAGCAAACATTGAATCAAATTCTGGTTGAAATGGACGGGTTCGAACCAAACAACGGCGTAGTGGTTATCAGCGCCACCAACCGGCCGGATATTCTAGATCCTGCCCTATTAAGGCCGGGCCGTTTTGATCGCCGCGTTATTTTAGACCTGCCCGACGTTAATGATCGTGAACAGATTCTTAAAGTGCACGGCCAGGACAAACCGCTCGAGGTCGGCGTTGATTTGCGCCAGATCGCCGAACGAACTTCAGGTTTTTCCGGGGCCGATTTGGCCAACCTGATGAACGAAGCGGCGATTCTGGCAGCCAGAAAAAACAAAAAAGCCATCGGTCAATTGGAACTGATTGACTCAATAGAAAAAGTCCTTCTTGGTCCGGAAAGAAAAAGCCATGTTTTATCAAAAAAAGAAAAGGAAATCGCTGCTTACCATGAAGCCGGACACGCCCTAATCGCACACATCCTGCCCAATGTTGATCCAGTCAGAAAAGTTTCCATCATTGCCCGCGGCCGCGCCGCCGGCTATACCCTCAAACTCCCGACCGAAGATAAACACCTACACAGCCGTTCTGAATTTCTTGAAGAATTATCGGTCTTACTGGCCGGTTACACCGCGGAAAAACTTGTTTTTAACGAAATAACTACCGGCGCCGGCAACGATTTGGAAAGAGCAAGCGACTTGGCTCGGCAAATTGTTACCCAGTACGGCATGAGCGAAAAAATCGGGCCCATTACTTTCGGCAAACGCGAAGAACTTGTTTTTTTAGGCAAGGAAATCGCCACTGACAAAGATTACTCGGAGAAAGTAGCGACGGAAATAGACGAAGAGGTATCCCGCCTGATTCATGACGCCCAACGAAATGCCGCAAAAATTATCTCCGAGAATAGGAGGCTACTCGACAAAATCGCCCGACAGCTTATTGAAAAAGAGACGATTGAAAAAGAAGAGTTTGAAGAATTAATGAAAGCAGGCGGGACAGAGCGGGTCGAACCGACAAAAACCCATAAATTGAAGGGTCGCTGATAAAACCGTAATCGCCCCGTCCCGAAAAACCTATTCGCGACAATCCGATCATTTTTGCGCGCGAGGGGGCCGTTTCAATATCATTTTGTATTGTACAAGACTGAGCATTGACTTTTTCCGTGGCCGTGATATAATGATACAATAGAGAAGCTCCGAAATGGAGCTTTTTTAATTGATAAAATCTACCCTATAGTGAGCGCGGGACGTTTACGCAAGCTTCGCTTAATATCATTGTAGGGTGGATTTTGAGTCAACTTATGGGCAATAAATTAACCGAGCCTCCCAGTATAATCGGGAGAAAGAGTGTCTATATAGTTCTTATTGGTTTTATTGTTTACGCGTTTCTGTTTCCTCAATATTCTTGGGCGTATTTTTTCGGGCAGGAGAATTCCGCCAATGACGATTATCTGCCGCAGTACACCGATCCGTTATTAAGTGTTGGAATGACGCAGGGTGTTTATAGTCAGCTAATGACGTTGGGGGGTAATACTTTAGTTCAGGTTAGCAATCCGATAATGCCTGTCAAAACTGGGCCCTATTGTTTTTCGTGGTCGCGACTTGCCGTCATAACCGCTTATTCCAGCAGTCCGGATGAAACCGACAGCTCACCGTTTATTACTGCCGCCGGAACGCGAACGCGCGACGGCGTTATCGCCGCCAATTTCCTGAATTTCGGCACGCGGGTGAAAATTCCCGCTTTGTATGGCGAGAAAGTTTTCGTGGTTGAAGACCGCATGGCGGCGCGCAACAGCGGAAAAGTCGATGTCTGGATGCCTTCAAAGTCTTTAGCTATGCAATTCGGAGTCAAAAAGGCAGAAATTGTAGTTTTGGATTAATTCGTAGAAGCCACTGGACGCCAAAACGGCACGCCAATAAAACGCAAAAACCAAAACCCGCCCCGCAATACTGCGGGGCAGGTTTTGGTTTTGGTGTATTTATACACAACTACGCTCGAACCTATTTTAGCAAGAATTGCTGACCTGTCGCCAGCCGCCGCTCTCGCGCGGGCGGCGGGATCCGCTCGGACGGCTCGGCATCCCCCCTCACCCTCTCTTGCCGAGCCGTCTTCGCTTGGCGGATTGATGGCGACTAGAGTTAGGATTGTTAGTAAATTGTTTTATTTTTTGTTCAAATTCAGTGATCAGGAAAAGATTGCTTGGCTTTTTCGTTAATTTATAAGAAGCATTTGCACCTTTTTCCATAGAAACCAGATTCCCCGCTTTTCCTGTCAACAACATCCGCCTTAGACCATATTCCAAAATATAGTTCGTTTGGAGTTACGCCAAGACATAAAACAGCATCGTATGGTCTGTGGTAGCGTATGTGGTTAAACTGAAAACTCCCACTTGTATCTTCTGTGGCAGTCTTTAGCTCGAATTTAACACCGTAAATTTCAATATCCCACGGACTTTGCGTTAACCGCTCATTATTTTCTTTCACTGGGAAACTGTATGGAATTGAAAGAGCATCACAAAGACTTTCAATAAAAGCTTGGCCGACGCTACCAACCTTTGTATTCGAAACCGTTTTGATCCCAATAAAATCTCCCTCATTCCATTTGGGACTATCCGTATTTTTCTTGAGGGCTTCAATGAATAAACTTTTGTAATCAAGATTTGACATCTTTATGTAAGTTATCAAGCAGTGCCTTTTTAATGTGATACATAGAAATATGTTTTACATTATGAGTCGCAAGATTATTATATTTTGACCAATCCACTTCTTTCAGTATTTTTCTTATTTTTGCCTTGTCTTTTTTAATTATTATTCCATACCCACAAACATATTTTACCTTTGAGAAGTCGCTCACAATTGCCGGAGGCTCGTTAAAATAAGACCGTTGCAGAAAAGTGTTACATTCTTCAATCTTCTTCATGCCGCATAATCTTTCTTTTCTAAAATCGACCGTAAACAAGTCGATATATTCGTCCGCCAAACTTAAGTCTGGTAATGCCGGAGCATCTCCCTTTTTCCATACCTGCCAAAGAGTGTTTACTTGTATTCTTTCTCCATCTGGTCTAACGAAAATATCGCCTGCGAGATGTTCTGAATGAATCAGCGTCATGCCTTCAACTCTATTCTTCGGACTACCTTTACCATCGCTCTGAAATGACATTGGCAAAATAAATCCAACATAATCACAAAATTCTGCAGATTTGTTCAGAAAAGCTAAAGCCAGCCAGCCCCTATATCCAAACGGAGGATTTCCAATCGCTATACAAGGTCTATCGTCAGTGAAATTTGGTTCCCACGTCAAATAATCCTGTTGCACGTATTCGTTATTGAACTTTTCCACATCTATTCCAATGCGCCTATTTTTAGGTAATAAGTTATAGAAAGCACCGGTACCAGCACCGGCCTCGATAAACTTATAATTAACTCAGTACCACACCGTCTTTCTCAAGAACCTTTTTTAGAGATTTCCAACAATATTCTGCCACTTCCGGCATAGTATTATATTGATCAAGACTTATCTCTCGCCCACGAACCCAATCGGGTATTCGATTGGTTGTCTCCCAAGCTATGTCTCTTAAAGTAATTGCGTTCATATTTTAATTATAACAATTTTTTACTTTTTGATAACCCCCACAACTCTCCCGCTAACTTCGTATTTATCATCCTCGTGGATGAATATTGGCAGATATTCTTTTGTTGATTCTGATTTTAATACAATTCTTTTATTTTGTGGGTCTGGCACAAATTTTTTAATATTTGCCATTTCATCGATTATTGAAACAATATATTGCCCTAGTTCTGGGCTTTTTTGTTCTGCATCCACTATAACAAAATCATCATCTTCTATATTTTTTCCTTTTATATTTGCTTTATTCATGGAATCACCCTCTGCGCGTAGGATAAATAATTTTCCCCTACGAGGGGCAAGTTTTTTTGATACTTTTAGATATCCGGTGATATTTTCTTCCGCAAAAATTGTTGCAGGGCCACAGTTGGCAGCACCAACGATAGGTAAGGACACAAAACCCTCTTTAGAGATTTTCTGTGCTTTTTTGATTTCTCTTTTTACAGGATTATATGTAATAAACCCTCTCTTTGAGAGTTGGGTTAAGTGATGTTTTATTTTTTGGGCAGATTTTTCACCCACAAGAGAGCCAATCTCTCGCAATGTCATTCCCGAGAGGTTCTTCTTATTTAATTCTTTTAATAATTTTTCTTGTATGATATGCATATTTTCATTATAACGGGTTTGTCAAGTAAAGGCAATAGAGTTATCCATAGCCCTTTAACACTTAACAGATTTGACAAAAATAAATAGACTATGATAAAATTAAACTGTCCTGATGGCTTTTTAAGCCATAAAGTCGACAGGGTTGTTATAAGTCAATTAACTAAAGTAAAAATTATGAGAGTGATCAACATTAATGGCACTAGCGATAATGTTTGTAGTTGCGGCAGTTGGCTTGAGCACTGGAAAAATTTCAGTAATCAGGCTTTACCAAGTTATTGTCCAGAAAAAAGTTGTACCAAAAAACCCGAGGTAGGAGCTCATGTTCAGAAAAGTAGTACTTACGACAAAAACTGGTACATTGTTCCGCTCTGCAAAGATTGTAATGCAAAAACTGGCAGTTCATTAGAAATCAGCGATTCCATCGCTTTGGTGTCTGCAAATAAAAACGAAACCTGCGGGTAAAGGTCGAAAAATTATTAACCAACTCATCATTAAATTTTATGGCCTCAAAAAAGTTGATTGAAGAAGTTTGGGAAAAGGCGAAGGAAATCCGCGGCAAAGATTCTGATGTTTGGCGAAAAGATACATACGACAATAAAATCCGTTTCGGGTCCTATGGGACAGAAGGAAAATATGGCTGGGAGATAGACCATAAAAACCCAAAAGATAAAGGTGGTAGTGATCAATTAAGAAATCTGCAGCCGCTTCATTGGGAAGAAAATCGCGAAAAAGGCGCTAAAACCCAGCATAAAGGTAAATAAGGGTACTTCGAAAAAGCGACCCAGTAGTTAGAGCCTGATCGCCTGAGAAAATCCGCAGGAATAAATTGCCGTTCGGCTTGGATGAGATGGCGAACGACCGGCGCACCCTCGGCAGAAGTCTTGCATTGCAAGGCTTTTCTGTTTCCAATTTTGATAGCCGTCCGAGCGGATCCCGCCGCCCGCGCGAGAGCGGCGGCTGGCGGCGGGTCAGCAATTCTTGCTAAAATAGGTTCGAGCGTAGTTTTGGTGCCGCGGGTGGGAATTGCCCATCTGCGTCAAGACTTCGGCGGGTAAGAACCTACACGGGAAATCATGTGGTGCCTGGGGCGGGAGTTGAACCCGCACAGGATATGATCCCAACGGATTTTAAGTCCGTCGCGTATGCCAGTTCCGCCACCCAGGCATGAAAAGTTATGCGCTCAAAGATTTGGACAAAATTCGCGGAGGCCACGGTGGGAATTGCACCCACGAATAGCGGTTTTGCAGACCGCGGCGTTAGCTACTTCGCCACGTGGCCATATGAATCTCCTCGAACTTACGCTCGGAGCATCTTCCGTTTCGCCGCTTCACTGGCGGAAAAAAGAAAAAATTCACTCTCGCCCCCTAAAAAGAGGGAATATCGCTTCATTTTTCTTTATCCAGTAACCGTCCGACTTTGTCCATTTCTTCCATCGAAGAGTCGATCTTAAAAATGATTTTTGGCATTGGCCTCATGACCAGTCTTTTGTTGAGGATTTGTTGAATCCAGTAGATATTTTTTACAAGAATGTCCAAAATCCGCAGATGTTTTTCAAGGGGCAGAACCGAGACGAAAATTTTGGCTTCTCTTAGATCGTTTGTTGCCTCCGTGTGGGTAACACTAACTAAAATGCCGCGGGGGAACTCAATTTCCTCCAGCAGTATTTTGGCGACTTCTTCGGTCAAGAGGCTATTCACTTTTTCAATGCGGTACAACCTAAGTTAGAAATTCGAATATCGAAACTCGAAACTGACAGCATCGCTGTCATCCTGGGGAGTGAAGCGACGAAGGAACTCCTTCGTCGGCTATGAGTTCCTTCACTTCGTTCAGGACGACACCCCTAGTGTCGGTTTCGGATTTCGGATTTCGTGTTTCGGATTTAGTTTTATAGATTCCTTCTCTTCTTCTCTTCCCTATAGGCCATTAGAATATCGTCAATTTTTATCTCGATGTCGCCCCGAAATAAAATGCCGGCATTTTTCCCGACGCCAACGGTGTCCGCGTCGCTTTTTTCATATTGAAGGTGGATGATTTTTCCTCGACCGATATTCTCTTCTCCTCGGATAACATCTATCCAGAGTCCATTTTCTACCTTGCCGGATAGGACTTTGGCGCCGATAACCTGGCCGGATTTATCTTTTTTGAAAAGAGCGATGACCTTGAGTTTTGCCAAATCGGTTCTGACAATTTCCGGCGCCAGCAGTTCAGCCATTTGTTCCCGAACTTTCTGAATCAATTCGTAGATTACCTGAAATAGGGAAGCGTCGACATTTTTTTGTTCAGCCAATTGTTTATAGATATTGGGCAGTTTGACGCGGAAACCGATAATTTTCGCCCGCGCCGACTCGGCTAATTTTATATCCGATTCGGAGATGTCGCCAACCTCCGTTTCGAGGATTCTTAAAACAACTTCTTCTGATTTAATGCTTTTGAGTGATTCTTGCAGCGCTTCCAAGGAGCCGAGAAAATCGGCTTTGAGAATAATGTTGAGAATCTTTTTCCCCGGATTGGCTTCGATGACTTCCGCGCGCGCGCGTTTTTTCTGTTCATGCAAACCTTTCTTTTTGGATTTTTCCCGCGCCAAATCAATGTTGGCGGCCACCTGCCACTTTTCGCCCACCAGGGGCGTTTCCTCTAAACCTAAAACCGATATTGGCTGCGAAGCCGTCGCTGTTTCCAGCGTTTTGCCTTGCCAGTTTTCCATTCTTTTTATGGCGCCGCAGGTTGACTCCGTCAATACGATATCTTTCGGTTTGAGGGTGCCTTCTTGGATGAGCAATGTCGCTGTTGGTCCGCGAAGCGGATCGCGATAAGATTCGATAACAACTCCGGAGGCGGGTTTTGATGAGTCGGTCGCCAGATTGCTCATCTCAGCTACCAGAAGAATTACCTCAAGAAGCTCATCAATACCCCGCCCGGTTTTAGAGGAAACATTGACCGATGGAATATCTCCGTCTCGAGATTCAACTATCAAGCCTTCGTTAGACAGATCGGCTTTAACTTTTTCCGGTTGGGCGGTCGGCTTGTCTATCTTGGTTATAGCCACGATTGTTGCCAGCCCGGCTTTTTTGATGTGGGAGATTGCCTCTTTAGTTTGCGGTTTAATTCCTTCTTCGCCAGCTATCACCAAAATGGCAATATCGGCTACTTTTGCTCCCCGCGACCTCATAGCCGAAAAGGCCTCGTGGCCAGGGGTATCAATGAATGTAATTGATTTGCCGTTATGCTCAACTTGATAGGCTCCGATATGCTGGGTGATACCGCCGGATTCCTTTTCCGCGACCTTCGTTTTGCGGATGTAGTCCAGCAAGCTGGTTTTTCCATGGTCAACGTGGCCCAAAATAACCACAATCGGAGGTCGGGCTGGAAGCTTATTATCGGATTGTTTCAGGATTTTTTTTGCCATTACTATCGATGAAAATTCTAATTACTCTAATTGATCTAATTATTTTAAGCAAATCCCAAATTCCAAATCTGAATCCCGAAAAAATACTTAAATCTCAATAACCAAACGGCGAACAGGTGAAATATCAGATATTATTTTTTGGTCATTTTTTCGGTATTCTGGTTTGGTAGTTGGTTATTTTTGTTCTTGCGCTTGTCCTATTGCTCGTTGTTCTTCTTCGCTTAACGGATATTTTGACTTGCCTTTTTCAAGCGGTTTGCTGTAGATCCGTGTGCCTTCGCGGGTAAAGAGGCTTGAAATTACCAAGCCATTGTCTGAAAGGTCCATGAGGGCAATGGCGAAACTCTGGTCGCTGCCGGTATCCTTAAAGGGATTGAAGCGGACAACGCCGACTTTCTGCACGCATTTTGTAATCAGTCTCCACGATTCCCGCGATGACTTAAATAATTCCTGGATATCTTTTTCGCTTTTTATCTGCCTTTTGATTTGTTGGGCGATAACGCTTTCCAGGTCTTGCGCTTGTCGGCTTTGGAAGAAAATTTTAAGCCGCCGCCGCATAGTTACGATCTGCCAAAAAAGGACGGCGTTGACGACAGAAGAAATCATAAGCAGGCCGCCAAAAGCAATTACGCTGTAAATTAAATTCGCGGCGACAAAAGCAAAGATACTCATAAATCAATATACTTGGATTATAACAAGTTGTGCTTGATATATCGGGCATTCCGCCCGCTATATTTGGGCCTCGAAATATCTCTGTATAGCCTCTATTTTATCGGTTTTTTCCCATGGGAACTCTTTTCGTCCGAAATGGCCAAAACAGGCGGTTTCCCGAAAGATGGGGCGGCGCAGATCGAGCGCCTTGATTATGCCGGGCGGGGTCAGGTCAAAAATTTCCCGCACGGCCTCGGCTAATTTTTCTTCCGGGACTTTTCCGGTCCCAAAAGTCGCTATCATTAAGGAAACCGGTTGGGCGATTCCGATGACATAGGCCATTTGCACTAGGCATTTATCGGCTAAGCCGCTGGCGACGATGTTTTTGGCTATATAGCGCGCCATGTATGCGCCGGACCTATCAACTTTTGTCGAGTCTTTCCCGGAGAAGGCGCCTCCGCCATGGGGAACCGTTCCGCCGTAGGTGTCAACGACCAGTTTTCTGCCAGTCATTCCGGTGTCGGACTGCGGCCCGCCAATGACGAATTTTCCGGTTTCGTTGACGAAAAATTTAGTGTCTTTATCAATCCATTCCGCTAAAACTGGCTTGGCTATCTCTTCTATCATTTGATGCCGCGCTTCGGCGGTAATTCGCGCGCCGGTTCTGTCGAGAATCTCTTCCGTGTGTTGGCAGGCTAAAACTACGTTCTCCGCTCTGATTGGTTTACCATTCTCGTATTCTATGGTTACCTGCGATTTGCCGTCCGGGCCTAGATAATTCAAGGCGCCGTTTTTTCTGACCTCAACCATTCTTTTGATAATCTTGTGCGCTAAAACTACCGGCAGGGGCATCAGTTCGGGAGTTTCATTGTAGGCATAACCGATCATTACGCCTTGGTCGCCGGCTCCGCCTTGGTTAACTCCCTGCGAAATATCTGGGGATTGTTGGTGAATGGCGTTAAGGATGGCGCAGGTGTGGTAGTCAAAACCATATTTGGGATGGGTGTAGCCGATTTCCTGAAGAACTTTCCGCACTAAGCTGTGGATGTCGATGTAACCGGTAGTGGTAATTTCACCGCCGACAATAATTAAGCCCATAGTGACAAAGGTTTCACAGGCTACCCGTCCAAGAGAGTCTTGGCGAAGGACGTCGTCCAATACGGCATCGGAAATTTGGTCGCAAAGTTTGTCCGGATGTCCCGGAGCGACCGATTCGGCCGAAAAAAATCTTCGAGAAGCGCTTAAAGTCATATTTATGCTCGTTTCGCGCAAGCCTAAAAGAATCCCCCATCTTCTTCATCGGCTTTGTGTCGGAACGATCTCTTTTAATTTATCATCAGAAGCGATAAAAAGCAATAAATTGTATAATGCCACCCTATTCTGGACTCTTGAGGTATTTTAAAATTTGGCATG
>CAYYTW010000021.1:0-18488 GCA_964474765.1 uncultured Candidatus Saccharibacteria bacterium | reverse complement strand
TGATTTAACCGATGCGCGTATGGTTAGATTTTAGATGATTTAATACGTGGGGGTTGTCATAGCGGGGCGTCGGATGGTATAATTTCAGTAATTTCAAGATCGCCAAAAGGTCCAAAATTTCATTGTTCTTCGATTACGGACAAGATGTTTTTGTTTAAAAACGCCAAAATGTTTGATTTTTTGAAATCGCATCTCAAAATTTTATTTGTCGCCCCTGAAGCCGCTCCTTTTGTGAAGGTCGGCGGCTTGGGCGAAGTGATGTTTTCTTTGCCAAAAACCTTGCGTGAATTGGGTTATGACGCCCGCGTTTTCATTCCAAAATACGCTACCCTTGACGCTGAAAAATTTGTCTTGAAGCTGGAATGTGACGGTATCAGGCCTCAAAGCGACGACAAAGATCCTTACGGCCTGTTGGTCTCAAATGTTTTACGGTATGAAAATGAAGATGGCGAGACAACCGCTTATTTTCTGGAAAATATGGAATATTACGAAAAACGGGCCAATGTTTATGGTTATAATGATGATACGGTTCGCTGGGTTCTGCTTTCCAAGGGGGTTTTGGAATTTATAAAAAAATTCAGCTGGAAGCCGGATATTATCGTAGCTTGTGATTGGCAGGCCGGTTTTGTGCCGAACCTTTTGCGGGTTGATTATAAAGACGATCCAACTCTTAATAAAATCAAAGTGGTCTTTTCTATCCACAATCTTCGTTTTCAGGGTATGTTTGACCATCATTTTGTTTCAGAAATGGATTTCGACGCCGGCCAAGCCGAAATTCCCGATTTTTTCGACGAAAGAATTTTAAAGCTGAACGGGATGCGGCGGGGCATTATGTATGCCGATGCCATTAATACGGTTTCTCCCACTTATTCCAGGGAAATTTTAAGCAAAGAATTCGGCGAAACATTAGACGATCTTTTATGTGAGCGTCGGACGGCTCTTTGCGGCATTTTGAATGGCATTGATATCGATCTTTGGAATCCAGAAACAGACGGCGAAATACCGGCTAATTATTCGTCAAAAAATTTAGAAAAAAAAGCGGAAAACAAACTTGCTTTGCAGAAATATTTCGGGTTGACCGAAGATAAGAATAAGTTTGTAATTGGAATTGTTTCGCGGATGGATGAGCAGAAAGGATTTAATCTGATTGTGGAAATAATGAATTCGTTGTTGCAAAATATTAATTTTCAGTTGGCTATAGTCGGAACGGGTGATAATCTTTATCGTCGTTTCTTCCAGGATTTGCAAAAAAACTATCCGGATCGCGTCGGAGGACATTATTTTTTCGACATCAAGCTGCCCAGATTGATACTGGCCGGATCAGACGCGGTTTTAATTCCTTCGAGGTTTGAGCCATCGGGCTTGGTGCAAATGGAAGCGATGCGATACGGAACCATTCCAATCGTTCGCCGGACTGGCGGCCTAGCCGATTCTGTTGAAGATTATTTGCCCGGCCAGAATAAGGGCACAGGTTTTACTTTTGAAAAATATGATAAGCACGCTTTTTTAATTGCGATTGTTCGCGCCTCCGAAACGTACAAAAATGGAAAAGAGTGGCGGAAATTGGTGAAAATGGCGATGGCCAAAGATTTTTCCTGGAAGAAATCGGCCGAGGAGTACATTGAGCTTTTTAGATCGGTATTAAAATCCGACGGGAAGGAAGATTAAATATGCTTTGGGCTAATTTCCTCCATTTCTATCAGCCGCCGACTCAAAAGCCTTTTTGGGTCAACAAAATCGCTGCCGAGGCCTACCGGCCGATTGTCAAGGGCTTGAAAAAGCGGCCGAGGACGAAATTGACTCTAAACGCCAGCGGGGTTTTGTTGGAACTTTTGGATGCTTGCGGAAACGAGGATGTCATAAAAGACCTCCGGGAATTATTGGAATCAGGACAAATTGAATTGACGGGGAGCGCTAAGTTCCACCCTTTGCTTCCGTTTTTGCCCAAAGATGAAGTGGTGCGCCAGATAAAACTGAATGAAGAAACATTAAAAAAATATTTCGGAAATTACTGGCAGCCCCGGGGTTTTTTCCCGCCGGAGATGGCTTTTGATGAAACGGTGGGTGAAATCGCGAAAGAACTGGGGTATCAATGGGTCATCGCAGACGAGTTGTCTTTTCCCGCTGATCAGCGGCCGATTGATTATAGCCGGCTTTATACGATTAGGGGTCTGGGCGATTTTCATATCTATTTTCGGGAACGGAAAATGAGCTGGGTTATTTTATCGGGCCAAGTTGGGACCGGCAGGCTCTTGATGCAGAGCTTGGGCAACCGGCTTCATAAGAAGGAATATCTGTTGACGGCGATGGACGGAGAAACTTTTGGTCATCATCGGCCCGGTCTTGAGCAGCTTCTTTTTGAAATTTATGAAAACGAGAAAATCGAAAATGTTTTGATTTCTGACTTGCCTAAATATTTTCCTGAAGCGCGGCCGGTAGAGCCGGCGCCGTCGACCTGGGCGTTGATGGAAAAAGATCTTGAGCAGAAGAAACCTTTTTCCCGCTGGCGGGATTCAGATAATGCCATTCATGAAATGCAGTGGGAATTGACCAATCTGGCCATTGAATCGCTTCGCATGGCCGATAAAAATTCACCCGGTTACAATGAGGCAAGAGATGCTCTTGATCGGGCGCTGCACTCCGATCAGTATTGGTGGGCGTCAGCCAAGCCGTGGTGGAGTATGGAAATGATCGAGCGCGGGGCAAAAGAGCTTTCGGACGCTGTCGTCAAAACGCCGGGAATTTCGCAGAAAAAAAAGGATAAAGCATCCGATCTTTACCGGTCGATAATTTTTACCGCCTTTGATTGGCAAAGGTCTGGCGTTATTGACGATCTTGCCCGGCAGGAAGACGAGGATATCCGGCAAAGAATGGACCAAGGGTTGCCGATGCTGCCAAAAGACGAGATTGAAAAAATGATAAAAAAACTGAAAGAGGAAATGGCGGCAGTCGCCAAAAAAGAGGAATTTGAACGCGCCGCCCAGATAAGGGACAGGATTGCGGAATTGCGACGTTATGAGGCTGACGTCGTCAAGCCTAATTTTTTAAGCGAAGGGGATCGGGAGTGGGGATAAATCCATCATGAAGGCAAATATTTTCGTCATTCTGGATGTTAATTACATTAAAAAGCTTTTTAACAAAAAAAAGCTTCTTTATTTTCCCGAACGGCGCGAGGTGGCAATAACAAAGATTGAAATCAAAAAAAATTCTCCTGTTTGGGCAAAGGAAACTTGCTTGGCGGAATATAAAATATTTTTTGATGACGGCTCGGTTAAAATGGTTCGGGGAACGGCCAGCGGCAAAGATTCAAAAAGAAGCGTCTGGCTGATAATGAAATACCTGAAAAGACACGGCCTTTGCGTTGCCAGACCGCTTGATTTTATCAGCCAGCTTAACTTTTTTCTTTACGAAGAGGTGATGGGAGTGTCTCTATTTGAGATTTTTCAGGCCGGCGAGTCGAAGAAAATCGAAAAAGTTTTGAAGGGGGCCGGCAACTGGTTGGCTAAATTGCATGGCTTTGTTCCTGAAAAAGTTTTTCAACCGGTTCTTTTCTTGGGCGCCAAAGACTATGGATCGGCCTTCAAAAAAATCGCGAAATTAGCGCCACGCCTTAAAAAATATTTTTTATCTTTTGAAGAGTTGGTTCGTCTCGATAAAATCAGTCGCGAAAGAACGGTCTTAATCCACAACGATTTTTATCCGGGCAATATCATTTTAGCTTCCGGTGACATTTACGCGATAGATTTCGACAAAAGCGGGCTTGGCCCACCCCTGATGGATGTCACTCTGTTATTTGGCTGGTTGGATGTGGCCAGGAGTGTCTGGAAATTGGGCTTCCGCAGAAATGATATCCAGAGGTTTCAGAAGATATTTTTAGCGTCTTATTGTAAGGAGGCCGGCTTGGATTATTTCGAAGTCAGGCGAAGCATGAACAGGTTTTTAGTTAAAGTTTATTTGGATCAGGCATATAACTATATAGATATGTGTGTTAGGAGTCGGAAGTCTCTGAATAGTCTGGATAAAAAAGATTTTAAGAAAAAAATCGGAATTTTTCTCAAACGGGCCGGATATTATTTAAGGCAGGAAAATTTTTCATGAAAGTATTATTTATCGCTTCCGAGTGCGCGCCAATCATTAAAGTTGGCGGTTTGGCTGATGTTGTTGGCGCCTTGCCGAAAGCCTTAAAAAAGCTCGGCGTTGAAGTTTCTGTGGCCATTCCTTTCTATCAGTCGATTAAGTTGGGCCGCAACCCAAAATTGTTTAAAAAAGGGGTGATTGTCCGCTTCGGGGCGAAAGAAGAAGTTTTTGATTTGTGGCAAACTTTTTTGCCGGCGGGTGATAAAGCCAGCGATAATAAAGACGCCGTCCCGTTGTTTCTTATAAAAAACGATAAAATTTTCGGGAAGAATGTTTATTTCCAAAAAGATGCTACTTCTGAAGGAAGTGATAAGGAGGCGGCTAGTTTCCTCTTTCTTTCTTTAGCCGGTATTGAGGTTGCGAAAACAATAAAAGCGGATATTTTACACTGTCATGATTGGCATACGGCAACTGCTCCGTTTTGGTGCCGCGGGAATAAACCGGGGCCCAAAACCGTTCTTACTATTCATAATTTGGAGCACCAGGGCGTTTTTGGGTCGGAAGTCGTCGATCGGCTTCTTGGAATTAATTGGCCCGAAGACTGGAATTGTTTAAAGCAGGGCATTCTAAACGCGGATATTATCACGACCGTCAGTCCGTCTTACGCCAAGGAGATTTTGACTGATGAGTTCGGCGCTGGGTTGCAAGGATTTTTAAGAGAAGGGAAGGAATCTTTAATTGGCATCTTAAACGGTTTAGACACCGATGAGTTTGATCCCCAGAAAGACGCGACGTTAAAATCCATTTATTCAGTTGGCAATCTTGACGGCAAAGCGGTAAACAAAAAATTTCTTCAAGACCGTTTTTTCGGAAAATCAGATAAGCAAATTCCGATTTTGGGCATGGTTTCGCGGCTGGCGATCCAAAAAGGGATTGATTTGCTCATGGAAATCTTCGAGGATTTAATGGCTCAAAATCTGCAGTTGATTGTTTTGGGGACGGGAATGGATAAGTATGAAGATTTCTTTGGCAAAATGACTAGGAAGTTTCCGCAGAAATTTTGCGCCAACCTTTTGTTTGACGAAAAGCTGGCGCGCCAGATTTATGCCGGAGCGGACATCTTTTTAATTCCTTCTTTCTTCGAGCCGTGCGGTTTGGGGCAGCAGATTGCGATGCGCTACGGTACCGTGCCAGTGGCTAGGGCTGTTGGCGGCCTGAAAGACACAATAAAAAATTTTGACGATTCGGCCAAAGAAATAAAAACCTTGCTTCGCAAGAACTTTGTTTCGGGCGGCCCCGCCGCCGAAATCAGCGGAACCGGTTTTCTGTTCGAGAAATATGACGCGCGGGAATTTTCGCGCGCCATAAAGAAGGCGCTGGACGTTTTTCAAAACGAAAAGGCGTGGCGGCGAATACAGCTTAACGGTATGAAGCAGAATTTTTCGTGGGAAAAATCGGCTAGAACCTACAAAGCATTATATAATAAATTGACAAAATAGAAATAATATGATATTTTGTTTGTAAGAAAAGCAGGAAGCCGAAGTAGGAATTTCTTAGATTTTAACAACGAAAGATGAGGGGGCGAGGAGAATGGAATTGTCTAGTGGTCATCCGTTAAAGGTTGCTGCGGTAATGATTCTTTTGTGTCTTATTATGTTGCCGGTTGCCGCGGGGATTGTAAGCTTTGGGCAAACGTTAGGAGCGCGTAGGGACACGAATGAAACTTTCGCCTTGAGCGGTCGGCTTATTGACGCGAAGGAAATGGTCGGCAATTTTCGCGAGGAAAATCTGGGGATGTTTTCTCCGAAGGATAAGGTTTACCAGATTACGCTGGCAAAGGTTTACCAAATTGCGCCGGGCGTTAACGGAGAGGCGAAATATGGTTTTTTCGCCGCCTTGCCGGAATCGCCGAAACTTTTTGTGGGCCAGCAGGTTATCTTGGAGTATAACCGTATTCGCAACATTTTTGGCGGAGTCGTTATGGTGGAGGAAACGGGCTTTGGTCCGCTGCCTGTTTCTATCGGTACCCCGATTTACGGAAAAATCGTTATTAATAACTGTAAATAGACTTATCTTCGCGCTCGACGCCAAACGTCGAGCTTTTGTTTTGAGCTTCTTTTTTTTCTTTTTTTGTGATAAGAATAAGATATATAGATTTTAGATATTTTATCGAAAAGCATGCCAGAAAAAAATCTTTCAAGCGAGCGAATGCTTAGTAAAATGCCGGAAAAAGAGAAGCAGGCGGTTTTGCGCGAGATGATGGAAGAATTTGCCGGCTACGATTTTGAATTGAAATTGGCGCGTGGACTTGCGCGGGAAAAAACGCCGGATGAGATGAAAATTATTGATTTGGTCAACAAAAGAGGCAATGAGGTATTGGCTAGATATGGATTGCCGGAGTCTAGCGTATCGCCGGATAATGTCTACGTTCTTTGTGGGGAGGACTGGCGGTGGGGCGACGAAAATGATGCATTGTGCATGCCGGCTCTTCGGGCGGTCGTAATGAGGGATTTTTGCTCGAACGTAAAATTCGCCGTTACGACGCTTCATGAGACTTTTCATTTTAAGTCATATAGCGCGCTTCAGCTGACGATTGGAGGGGGAGAAATACCATCTGTCTATCGGGCTGGTCTGACCGTGGCTAACAGATTTATCAAAGAAGAATATTTGAGAAAGAGGTATTCTAAAACCGGAAAGCGGTATTTTGCCAGATATTTCAGCAATTTGAACGAAGCGGTGACGGAGGAGTTGGCTAAAAGATTTATTTGCGATCCATCTGTTCGGGAAAACCCTCTTTTCAAAGATGAATTCGCGGAAACCGAGCGGCTTAGGCGCAAGTATGGTGAAAGCGCCCGCTATGAATCAGGCGAGAAATTCTTTATTGAAGATGTGTATTGGGCGACGATTGAGAAAGGGGAATTAAGGGGGAAAAGATTTGTTTATTCCCAAGAGCGCCGGATCCTCAATACTCTTATTGACAGACTTTTTGAGATAAACAAAGAGCAATTTGAGAGCCGCGAGCGGGTTTTCGATGTTTTTGCCAAAGCGATGTTTTCGGGCAACATCCTTCCCGTCGGCCGGCTGATTGACGGAAGTTTCGGCAAGGGAACATTCAGGAAAATCGGTGAATTGGATGACAGCCTTAACCAGCAGGAAGAATTTGTGAACGCGCTTTAATAATCGTTTGAGCGAAGAATAAGTATTTATCTTGAATTATGAAACATCTCATATCCTCCTCCCCAGTGGAAGGTAGGGAGGGGTGCTGAAGGGCTCGCAAAATCAAAACAACACCACCTTTTAATCCTCTCCTCGACTGAGGAGGGGAGGATATAAAGAAGAATTTCGTGATTCATAGCATTTATGCAAACTCAACCAGGACAACCAAATAGCAGAAAAAAAATCGGCTTGGCCCTTGGCGGCGGCGGGGCCAAGGGGTTGGCGCATATCGGCGTAATCAAGGTTTTGGAAAAGTACGGCATCCCGATTGATTTTATTGCCGGCACAAGCATGGGCGCTTTGGTGGGCGGCTGGTACGCGGCGCGCAAAAAAATAAAAATACTGGAAACATTATTTCTGGAAATAGACGACAGCGAGGCCTATTCTATGAATCAGGTGATGAAAGAACGGAGGGGGGTTTTGTTCGGCGACAAAGCGGTTGTCGGGCGATTAGAAGAGGCTTTTCGGGATTTAACGTTTAATGATTGTCAGATGTCGTTTGCCGTCGTCGCGACCGATGTCGCAACGGGAGAAAAAGTGATTCTTGATAAGGGAAAACTGATTGACGCTGTCAGGGCTAGTATTTCTATGCCGTTAATTTTCAAACCGGTGAAACACGACGGACGGTTATTGATGGATGGCGGTTTTGTCGACCCGGTTCCGGCGGATGTGGTAAGGGATATGGGAGCCGATTTCGTTATCGCCGTCGATGTTTCAAGCCGCTGGCTCAATATTCCCGAGGCGAATCTCAAGGTTAAAAATGTTCCAGCCGTTATGTCCGAAGTTTTCTCGGCCATCGAATATCAAGTGGCTAAACAGATTTTGCAATGCGCCGATATTATTTTAAGGCCGGCGGTTTTGGGCTATGATTGGCTGGCTTTTAATAAAGCAAAAGAGATCATCGAAAAAGGCAGGGACGAGGCGATGAGAAACCTTTGGGAGATTCAGGATAAAACCGGTTATCATCGCGAGCAGCCCGAAACCTTATTTGAGAAAATCGTCGACTTTTTCCTCTATGAGTAATTTTTCCCGCAGTTATTGATCTGGACCCGCCGCAAGTATTGCGGCAAGAATTTTTTGTATTCCAAAATTTTTTTAATAGGCGAAAAATCAAAGAAAGAAAAATAATTTTTAAATAAGTTAGCGAAGCGAGATAGTTTATTTACTATTATTGACGATCGTCAGCAATAGTAAGTCGAGAGATTTCGGTAAGAAAACTGTGATTTCTGGATTCCCGTTTTTCACCCTGCGGGTGACCACCCGTAGGTGTGGCGCTGGAATGACAGAAAAATCAGCATTATTCACCAAATTAATTACGTTTTTATTGACAAATTTCAAAAATCATATATTATACAGTCAATTTGTGGAATGACAGAAAAGTAGGGGAGGTCGAGGCGTTGATCAAAAAGGCACCTTTACAACATGACATCATTGGCTCCAGAATTCTCTCGCCTTACGAAGAAACCTTTTTGAGTCTGGCTCAACAGCGTGGCGGTTTTTACAACGCTCATGGACATTTAGACAGGGCCGACACCGTGGACGACATTTATCTGAAGCATATAAATATTACGCCGCAGGAAGCAAGTTTGCAGCCTTTAAGCGTAAAGCAAATTCTTGTTGGAAATTTGCATCAGGGGTTGGCCTATACCGAGGAAAACTTGCTTGAGAGAATGAGTCGGGTGGCGGAAAGATTAATTTCTTACGGGACAACCGGGTTTGCCACCTGCATTGATGTGCCGCTTGATCAGGAGCTAAATGACGACCTGCGGGCTTGGCGCGTGGCGCAGAAGATTAAGCAGATTTTTGCCGATCGCATTGCCATCCGGCTTGGTCCCCATCCAATTTTTGGCCTGAAGGAAGGGACGAATCGTTGGGAAGCGTATCGCGAGGCCGCGAAAGAAGCGGACTTTCTTACCGCCCTGCCGGAAAAAGACTTGTATTTTAGCGAGAAGGATCGCGATGGCAAAGTCGGATTCCGTAAGCATATCAGGATGATTTTAGAGCTGGCCTGTGAGCTGAAAAAAGAGGTACACCTTCATCTGGACCAAGCCAACGATCCTTCGGAAGAAGGAACAAAAACTTTGATCGATGGTTTGAGATGGCTGGATCAGCCGGTTATTGGGGATCATTTTGGTCCGTCGGTTTGGGCGATTCATATGCTTTCTCCGTCAGCATACTCCGAGTTGGAATTTGCGCGAGTGCTTGACGGGTTGCTCGAACATAATATAGGGGTTATAGTCTGCCCGACGGCCGCTATTTCTATGCGTCAGCTCCGGCCTCTTGCTGGGCCGATTCATAATTCCGTTGCCAGGGTGCTGGAATTAATCAAATGCAAGGTGCCTTTATTGTTTGGCAGTGATAATATCGCCGATCTGTTTGTGCCGCAGACCAACGGAGATATGTTGGAAGAATTCAAGGTGGCGGGATTGGGTTTGCGTTTTCCTCTGCTTGATGTTTTAGCTAAGCTGGCGGCTGCCGAGCGGCTTAATGAAGTTGATCGGACTCGAGCCGGCCAGGCGCTTTATCAGGACGATAAAGTTTTTCGGGAGCGCGATCCGAACTGGATCTCGGCCGTTGATCTGGTCAAAGATTTCGAGAAAAAACGCTGGTATTAAAAATGGGAGATAATGGGAGGAAAGAGAAGTGAGCGAAACAAAAAAAATAAAGGTAAATGTTGATGTTCTTGCTTTATATGGCGAGCTTTTCCACAACCTGGTCAATACGCTCAAAGGAAGGGTCGTTTGGGACGAAAGTTTCGTCGAATTTTCCAGAGAGGAAATTCGGAGGGTTTTGGAGTACCAGGTGGATGAAAGCGATATAGTCGAAGCTCTCGAAGAATGTCTCGAGCAAGGTTGGTTGCGCAAGGATGGTGATGTTTTTTACATCACCGACGAAGGCATGGCCATTTATCATTCGCTGTTTTAAGGGGAGCAAAACAAATGTGGGAATTTTCTGGCAGGATAGCAATTAATGTTTTCTTCCTTTATAGCGAACTTTGGAAAATAGCTTTTGATCGGGGTTATTCGTGGTATTATCATGATGAGTTTTCCCGGGAGGAGATCGCCGAGATTTTACGGCAGCAAGACGGAGTTGACGACATTGATTCGGCCATCAATATCTGCGTTGAGCGCGACTGGCTGGATGCAAGTATTATAGATGCCTATGAACCATTTCCAGAGATTTTTTATAAGGTGACAGAAAGAGGGAAAATTGTCTATAATGCCTTAAGGCCTTAAAATTTAATTAGGCTACCGCAAAATGCGGTAGCTGTTTTTGTTACCCCTTTTTATTGGCGCGAAAAATTAGTAGAATGAAATAAGTTAGAACTCGTATTAAGTTTTTCATCTTGTCATTCCCGCGAAAGCGGGAATGACAGTCAGGCGGATAGGTAGGGTGTCATTGTTTAATTCTATGTATCGTAAAGATAAAAAAGACGAATATTATAGCCGGAGGGCCAGAGAAGAGGGTTATCCGGCGCGGTCGGTTTATAAACTGAAAGAAATTGACGAAAAATATAAAATTTTCCGGCGGGGTGATCAGGTTTTGGATTTGGGTTGCGCGCCTGGTTCCTGGATGATGTATGTCTCTGAAAAAATTGGAAGCAATGGGATGGTCGTCGGCGTTGATTTCGAAGAGTTAAAGATGCCGTTGGCGGCGAATACGCGCTTTGTTAAAAAAGATATTCTGCACTTAACGCACGAAGATTTCTATCAGCGTGAATCAGCGCGCATTTTTGATGTTGTTGTTTCTGATTTGGCTCCGAAAACGACTGGTGTCAAAACGGCGGATGTCGTTAATTCCATTATGTTGGCTAACAAAGCACTGGCTCTGGCAAAATTGGTTCTTCGGCCGCGCGGCAATTTTATTTGCAAGGTTTTTGATGGAGAACTGGCTGAAGAATTTTTTGAGGAGGTTAAGAAAAACTTCGAATTCGTGAAGCGATTCAGGCCGAAAGCGGTCAGCAAGGAAAGTAGAGAATTTTATCTTGTGGCACTCGACCTAAAATTATTAAACAAAGACTAATTAACTGGCTCACATAGATGACTGAAAAAAACTACAATTCCCCGACGGGCTTGCCCCGTAGGAAAATCAATGCGAACTTTATGACGCAGCTCAAATCAAATTTTGTTAATTCCGAAAATAAAGCAAACGATACCGGAAAGTTGATTTTTCCTTCGGGGTTTTTATGGGGGGCGGCGACCTCGGCGCATCAGGTTGAAGGCAATAATCATAATGATTGGTCGGAATGGGAAAAGGCCAACGCGGAAAGGCTGGCGAAAGAGGCGAAAGACAATTGGCAGCCATGGCAGCAGGAAAAATTTCCTGAAATGTTTGAGCCGCAAAACTATATTTCCGGCCGCGCCTGCGATCACTACAACCGTTTCGCGGAAGATTTTGACATCGCCAAATCTCTGGGCCATAATGCCCATCGTTTTTCCATCGAATGGTCGCGCGTTGAGCCGGAAGAGGGAAGATTCGACCAAGAGGCGATTGAGCATTATAAAAAAGTTGTTCAAGCTCTTCGGAATAAGAATATCGAACCATTTTTTACAATTAATCATTTAACTTTACCGTTTTGGTTTGCCGAAAGGGGCGGCTGGCAGAGGGTGGACTCAGTTTTTTTATTTGGCAGGTTTGTGGATAAAATCGCAAATAATTTTAAGGACGATGTAACCTTTTGGATTACCCTAAACGAGCCGTGGATTTATCTTTCTCATTCGTTTTTGCGGGGCATTCGGCCTCCTCAGAAAAAAAGCATTAGCCTTTGTTTGTTAATTTTATTAAATTTAATCAACGCGCATAAGACCGCGCATAATGTTATTAAAAGCTATAATAAACAAGCCAAAATTGGCTTTGCAGAAAATTTTGTTTGTTTTGAGGGTTGGCTAAGCTGGTTCGCTCATTGGTGGATTGATTTCAGATTTTTAAATAGCGTGCGAAAGCGCATCGATTTCCTCGGGGTGAATTATTATTTTCATAGTAAAATCAAAGGTTTAAAATTCAGCCAAAATGATAATAAAAAAGTTTCTGACTTGGGTTGGGAAATTTATCCAAAAGGAATTTACCGTATTTTAAAACGGCTGAAAAAATACCAAAAACCGATTTATATTCTTGAAAATGGTAATGCGGACGCGGAAGACGAGAAAAGGGAAAGATTTATCAAAGACCATCTGTTTTGGATTCATAGGGCAATTCGGTCGGGTGTTGATGTGCGCGGCTATTTATATTGGTCTCTTTTGGATAATTTTGAATGGGAGAAGGGTTTTTGGCCCCGATTCGGACTGGTCGAGGTTGACCATAAAACGATGGAGCGAAAAATCCGCCCGAGCGCTTACAAATACGCAGAAATTTGTAAAAATAATAGTTTAAATTAAAACAACCACTATTATGGAGCTCTCCAAAGACTATTTTCAAAAAGATTATTATTTCGGGAAAAAACTAAGCAATTATTTTAATTATAACCTGTGGGACAATGATCGTTATTGGAAGTCAGCCATAGACACGATAAAAAAATATAAAATCAGCGGTAGAGCTCTTGATGTTGGGTGCGCCTTCGGGTTTTTCTTAAAAAGAATAGAAAAATACTTCAACGAGATTCATGGAATTGATATTTCCGATTATGCCATTGCGCGCACTAAGGAAGTGGCACCGTTTGCAAAGTTGCAGATTGTCGATATTTCCAATGATGAATTAAAATTTCCCGATAAATATTTCGATTTAATTACTGCATTCGATGTTCTGGAACACACTAGGTCTATCGAATCTTCTTTGGGAAAGCTCGCGGCGAAGCTTAAAGATGACGGCTACCTAATAATTTCTGTTCCGCTAAGAGACACCTGGGCTGGCAGAATATTTCGCTGGTTCGATATAGACAAGTCGCACATCAGTGTTCCTACCCAAGAAGAATTGTTTGGCATGATTGACCGCGCAGGCTTAAAGGTGATAGACGGGTTTTATTTTCTCAATATCCCATATTTTAAAGTGCGACTAATACTGGTCAGCATCGAGATTGTCTTGAGAAAGCAATAAGGTCTGTATGAAAAAAATCAACATCGATATTTTAAAATTAAGAAAGCGAAAGGAATTCGCTGCTATTTCTGTCCGCTTGCGCTGGCTGTGGGATAGATTGGTCGCGATTGTTTGCGTGGCGGCTTTGGATGTGGCTATGGGAACATTCTTGGTTGTTGTGCTGGCGAAATTGACGCATTATCAACTGAATACCAACGTGGTTCTTTGGGGGATTTTTAGCGCTCTTTGGCTGGACATAGACACTGTCCTATATTGGTCGCCCGCCATTATCAGTCGATCGATTGAATGGATTGAGAGTTGGGTTGAGTGGGATAGGTTGTTTGAATTAATCGAATTATTGGATCGGGGCGCGGACAAATGGGCCGACTGGATAGGGGACCACAGGAATATTTTTCATTATTTGTGGATAGCTGTTTTTTTTGCTTTGATTCTTTGGTGGAGCGGCTTGGGCTATTTTTACATTTGGATTTTCTGCGCGGGAAACTTCGTTCATCTTTTCCACGATAGCGTTGATAGCTCGGGAGTGAAATGGCTTGTCCCCTTCAGTTTTAAAAGATACTCTTTGCGCGGATGGCGCGTTAAAATTATTTCATCTGAAGAGGCGCCGACTGAAGCTACTTGGTTTGATGATGTCGCTTCTCGACCAGTTAGGTTTTTCGTCAGGGAGTTGGTTGGCGCCAGTATTCTCTTCTTGATTTCCATTTTTTGGATGACTTTCTAACATTATCTCTATAGTGTATAATTATTTTATAGGGTTGAGGCGGCAGATATTTTTATTCTTTCTGCCCCCCGGCGGGGCGGAAAGGAAGATACGGCGGCTTTAAAGCCGCGGAGCTTCATGTCTTGGCTGTTTATTGCCATCGGCGCGTATTTTATCAATGCCTTTACCGCTGTTATTGATAAATCGCTTTTGGTCCGACCGATTCCCGACCCACTGGTTTACACGTTTTATGTCGGTTTTTTAAGCATTTTCGCGCTGATTCTACCCTATTTGTCGTGTTTCGGTTCTTTGTTTTTACCGGGTTTATTTGTCTGCGGCGGTTTATCTTGGCCTGGATTTTTAAATTTTTCCGTTGACATTGGAGCCGGGTTGATTTTTCTGGCGTCGCTTTTTCTTCTTTACTCGGCGCTTAAAAGGGGTGAGACTTCGAGAGTAGTACCGGTTATTGGCTGCCTGACGCCGGTTTTCGTTTTGCTCTTGTCTTATTTATTTCTAGGCGAGCGGTTGGTCTTTTGGCAAATAATGGCTTTTGTCTTTTTGGTGGCAGGAGGCGCTGTTATTTCGGTTGAGTGGAACGCAGGCGAGGGCGGAACGCGCAAAAAGCGGTTTTTCCGGAGTTGGAAGATGAGCATTGGCGCCGCGCTGGTTCTATCTATTTTCTATGTTTGCGCGAAAGTAATTTATACGCATCAGGAGTTTGTCGTTGGATTTGTCTGGAGCCGGATGGGAAGTTTTTTGGGAAGCCTGTTATTGTTGGTATTTATCAAAAACCGAAAGGCTATCTTTGGAGCGACCAAAAATTTAGGCGCTCCGGCGGGCCAGCCCGCAAAGCTACGCTTAGCGTTGCTGGCGGGCAGTCTGCTTGTTTTCA
This sequence comes from uncultured Candidatus Saccharibacteria bacterium, assembly GCA_964474765.1. Lineage (GTDB taxonomy): Bacteria > Patescibacteriota > Minisyncoccia > Portnoybacterales. The sequence continues at coordinate 3,573 of CAYYTW010000021.1, read as the reverse complement.
ATAAAATTCTGGCCGGTGCGGCTTTTGTTATTCTCAATTACGCCATAAGCTTGGGCAGCGCGACCTTGGTTAATGCGGCGCAGGGAGTGCAGTATGTTTTTTTGCTCGGCCTGACAGTTTTGCTCGCCAAGAAAAGACCGCATATCTTGGAAGAGGAAATAAATTGGCCGGTTTTCGGACAAAAATTTTTAGCTGTTGTTTTAATCGGCGCCGGTCTGCTGATGTTGGCGAAATGATAAGCAATGTTTCTAATTGTCATTCCCGCGCCACGCCTACGGGTGGTCACTCGAAGGGTGAAAAGCGGGAATCCAGAAATTTTTACCCAAGCGTTTTTATTGGATTCCCGATCAAGTCGGGAATGACAAATGTGTAACTCGTGATTTTTTAAATTTGTAACATGTTTAAAAAGCTTATTCTTTTCGTTATTTTTCTGGCGGCGCTGATGTGGGGGTATCAGCATTTTAGCCAGCCGCCAACAAGCATAACCAAAGATATTGATTGGGGTCTTTCTTTTTCGCGGATATTCGCTGTTCAGATGAACCTTGATTGGAAAGAGGTTTATTCGACTATGCTTGGGGATCTGCGGCCGAAGTCTTTACGGTTGCCGGTATATTGGGAAGATGTGGAGCCGAAAGAGGGACAATATATTTTTGGCGATTATGACTGGATGATTAAACAGGCTGAAGAGAAAAACGTTAAATTGATTTTAATAGTCGGCCGAAAGCTGCCCCGGTGGCCGGAGTGTCATGTTCCGACTTGGGCGGCAACCAGAAGCGAAGAGGTCCAGCGGGATAAGGTATTGCTTCTGATTTCCGAAATCGTCAAACGGTATAAGAATTCGGAAAATCTATACGCCTGGCAGGTGGAGAATGAACCGTTTTTAGCCTTTGGAGAATGTCCGGCCACCGATGCCGGTTTTTTAGACAGAGAAATCGCCTTGGTTAAATCTTTAGATAATCGGCACCCGGTCATCGTAACCGACAGCGGGGAGTTGAGTATTTGGCTACGGGCCGCCAAGCGGGCTGATATTTTTGGCACCACTATGTATCGGATCATCTATCAAAAGTATCTTGGCTATGTTGAATATCCTCTGCCGCCTAAATTCTTTTGGCTAAAGGCGAATTTAATTCGTTTGTTTTGCCACGATAAACCGATTATGGTTTCCGAGCTTCAGCTTGAGCCATGGGGTCCGAAATTGCTTTTTGAGCTGCCGCTCGACGAGCAGGAAAAATCTATGACCATCAATCAATTTCGAAAAAATATCGCCTATGCCAAAGAAGTCGGTTTTTCCCCGGCGTATCTTTGGGGCGCGGAATGGTGGTATTGGATGAAAACGATTAATAATGATGACAGCTATTGGAAAGAGGCGAAAAAATTATTGGCTGATAGCCAATAGTGATTAGTCATTAGTGTCGTTATTGTTCCTTCTCTCCTCGGGTGAGGGGAGGGTGGGGAGGGGTGTTGAAAAATAAAACACGGAAGAATGGCTCTCCGCGCGGAGAACCGTTCTCCTAAAATTAAATCAAAGAATCAAACAATGTTTCTGATTTTATAGCTATGTATTATTTAGGTTTTGACATCGGCGGCTCGAGCACGAAAGCCGCTTTAGTCAAAGATAAACAAATTCTAAAATCTTTGATTGAGGATACGCCCGATAGTCTTGGCGGGTTATTCAAATTGATCATAAAGATGAAAGATGAGCTGGCGGAAGGGATCGCGGTTGGTGAGGTCAGTGTGGTTGGTTTTGCTGTGGCCGGCGTTCTTGATTTGAGGCGCGAGAAAATGTTAAACAGCCCCAACATCGGTTATCTCAACGACCAGCCGTTAAAGAAATTACTGGAAGAAAAATTAAATTGTTCCGTTAAATTGGAGCATGACGCGCATTGTTTTCTTCTGGCTGAAAAGGAAATTGGTTCAGCCCGGGGTTTAAAAAATGTTTTTTATCTGACATTGGGAACAGGAATCGGCGGCGCGTTTATGGTTGACGGAAAAATAATCTCTGGCAGCCATGGCGCAGCGGGGGAAATTGGCCATATGATTATGGATATTAGTGGGGAATTGGAATTGGAAGATTTGGCGGCGAATAAGTTTTTTAAAAAACAATTAGGTGTCGGATCAATGGAGGTGAGACGGCTGATTGAAAGCGGAGACCAGAAAGCTTTCATGGTTGTTGAGGAAATGAGCCGCAATTTAGGCGTGGGGATTGCCAATATCATCAATATTTTTGACCCCGAAGCGATAATTATAGGCGGCGGGATAAACTGGGCCAAAGATTTTTTTTCAGTCGGCATCGAAACGGCGGTAAATAAATTTGTCGTCTCGCCCGAAGCAAGAAGAACCCAGATTTTATTCAGTGAACTCGATCGCTTCGGCGGCGCGCTCGGGGCGGCGTTGATGGTCGAGAACAAAGGACGTGTTGACTGGTAATTTAAAGTGGATTAAGATAAAAGCATGAAAACCAAAAACAATTTGATCACAGAAGAATATCTTGATAAAAAACTTGAAGAGCAGGAGCAGATTTTAATTGCGGCTGTTGATGGCGTATTGATAAAAAGGCTGGGAGCCGCAAAAGACGAACTCAAAAAAGATGTAAATAACGTTCAAACTTTGATAGACGGCTACGTATTAATATAAAATTATGTCCAAATAGAAGCCTGTCCCCATGGGGCAGTTTTTGTTTTGTGGATAACTCAGTTTGACTTAAGCTCTGGGGGGGGGGTATCATTAAAGAAGATTACGAATTGTTAATTCGCATAAAATTTTTATGAAACCATTTTCATCCAAGATTTTCATTAAAGCGTTTTTGCCGGTTTTCTCGGCCATCATTTTGGTTGCCGGCATCGCTTATGCGGTTTGGACTGAACCAACGGCTATTCCGCCCGGCGACAATGTTGATGCCCCGATCAACATCGGAACAACCAGCCAATACAAGTCCGGCGCCCTGGGCATCGGCGGCGCCTTGCGCGGCTACAGCAACGCTATTTTCGACGGCAACGTCGGCATCGGGACGACGACGCCAACCTCGCCGGCTCCAAACGGGCAGGGGAACAATGTCGATGTCAACGACGTCTATATCAGAAGTATCGGCAAGTGGGCGAGCGAATTGAGTGGCGCAGGCGGCAGCGGTCTAAGAAAATTCGTCGGACCCACCCCTAATAGTTACAATGGCGCGGGAGTCGGTGGTTATGCGGGAGGAGATGCTAAATGCGCGGTAGCTTATCCGGGAAGCCGAATGTGTATGTCTGCTGATTTTGTATCTATAAAACCAACCGCGATAGGGTGGTATAATAATTTTGCGAGTTGGTACTATTATAACCCAGTGACATCGGGATATATAGGCACGGATTGCAGGGGTTGGACCTCTAGTGCTTCTAGTGCGGGCGGTAATTGGTGGTATTACGATTCTTCTTCTGGCACAAGCTATCCATATTTATATCCTTGCGACACATCCAGACCGCTTCTTTGTTGCGGGTAAAAAACAGAGTACAGCACCCGAGGATTTTTATTGTGAATAATATGGTGCATAATGCCAGATACATTCTGGACTCCTTGAGACCATAATCTCATGGCGTT
>CAYYTW010000020.1:0-19878 GCA_964474765.1 uncultured Candidatus Saccharibacteria bacterium | reverse complement strand
GCATGCCAAATTTTAAAATACCTCAAGAGTCCAGAATAGGGTGGCATTATACACGCGCTTGACAGGAAAATTGAGCGTGTTATATTAGTTTTGTAATAAAAACTGTCCCCCGACTGCGAATTATATACGACCTACAGCGTCTTGCCCCGCACCAGTTTCGTCCAAAAGTCGAGGTGTCAACATACGTCAAAGGCGAAGTCGGCTTCGCCTTTGAGTCAACGGATGCCAAAACTTGTGGCTGAAACTGATGCGGGGCTTGTCTTTGTAATTCGAGATAGGTGTTCGCAGCCCGGGGTCTTATTATGTTTAATCCGCACCAAACAATTTTGGACATTTTGGAAGGGCAATTCGAAACCGGGCGCACTAAGGATGTGATTCTGCGCCGTTTTGGGTTGACGGATGGCAGGCGTCAGACTTTAGAAAGCGTCGGGCGGGATTATGGCATAACCAGGGAAAGAGTTAGGCAAATTGAGTCCAACGGCCTAAAGGCGCTTTCAGGCCCTGAAGTTGTTGTTGAGTTAAAGCCGGCCTTTGAGATGATTAAGAACCATCTTTCCGAGCACGGCGACCTGAAGCGGGAGGAAAGATTATTGGATGATTTGGTTTGTGTCTGCGAGGCTAAGCCGGGACGAAAAGCATTGGCCGAGGGCGGAACCGACCCCAATTTTTCCAAGTGCCGGGCTGCTCTTTATTTAATGCTGGTCTTAGGCGAGCTGTTCGTTAGAGAAAAAGAAGATGAGACGCTGCATACTTTATGGACGATTGATAAAAAGTCGGTTTCTCTGGCCAGGAACGTTATCGGTCATCTGACAAAGTATTTGAAGAGGGTGTCCAAGGTTACCGATTTCAAGATCTTATACGACGAGATCGACACCGAGGATTATGATCTTGACGAAAAGGCGCTCGCCGCGTACCTTGGTGCTTCCAAAGAAATCGATGTTAACAAATTTGGCGAATACGGATTGATTTACTGGCCCGAAATTTCTCCTCGAGGAGTCAGAGACAAAGCCTATTTGATTTTGAGGAAATATAATAAGCCCTTGCATTTTAGTGAAATAACTGACTTGATTAACCGCAATAATTTAGATCAGAAAACAGCTCAGGTGGAGACTGTTCATAACGAATTAATCAAAGACCAGAGGTTTATACTTATAGGGCGCGGCATCTATGCGTTGTCGGAATGGGGGTATGAACCCGGCACCGTCACGGATATCATAATCGGTTTATTGAAAAAACACGGCTCTCTTTCGAAAGAAGAAATTCTGGAAAAAGTTTTGGAGAAAAGGATGATTAAAGAGAATACCGTATTGATTAATTTGCAGGACAGGAAGTACTTTATCAAGAACGATAATGGCAGATACAACTTACTAGAAGCTGTCCGGTAACTGATATCTTATTTCTGGGCCTATTTTTTGTTGTGTGGATATTATGATTCGTATTTGATATAATGGTTGCATGAATGCGCTAAATCCACCGGAATTATTTACGAGTATCGGAATTATAATTTTTGATTTATGGTGGTTTTGGCTACCTGTTTTTTTATTCGCCATTTTTTTTAATGTTTGGATGTATTATATTCAGCGGAAATATTGGATTTCGTTGAAGTGGGTGTTGTTGGAAGTAAAGCCGCCAAAAGAGATTGAACAAAGTCCTAAGATCGCCGAAGCTGTTTTTGCCGCCCTATGGGCGATTCACGGAACGGTCGGCACAAAAATTGAGAAATATTTGCAGGGCGTAACCCAGCTGTATGTGTCTTTCGAAGTGGTCGGAATCGGCGGCGAAACCCATTTTTTAATTCGGGTCCCGGAAGTTTTTAAGAATTTTGTCGAAGCAAAGATATACGCTCAGTACCCAAAAGCTGAAATTCAGGAAATAGAAGACTATGTCTATAATCTACCGTCCGGCGTTTTGGGAAAGGATTGGGATTTATGGGGAACGATTATGCAACTGGCGAAACCAGATTCGTACCCGATTAGAACTTACGAAGATTTTGTTGAGCTTGCGCCCAAACAGCCAATGATTGATCCAATGGCTCATTTAATGGAGGCTATAGCGAAGTTGAGAGGGGGCGAGCAGATTTGGCTTCAGTTTGTGATTAGGCCGACTGATGACAGCTGGGTAAACAAAGGGAATGAACTCGTAGGAAAGTTGATGGGCCGTCCCGCTCTCCAAAAAAGCAATCTTTTCGCCGAAGAAATTGCAAGCTGGGCGAGAATTACCCGAACCGCTTTAACCGAGTTGGTCACCGGCAAAATCGTCGAGGTTGCTCCCAACAAGAAAGAAGAAAAAAAGCAGCCGAGTATGATGCAGTTTTTGTCGCCGGGTGAAAGGGGAGTAGTGGAAATGATAGAGCGCAAGATGTCAAAAAAAACTTTTGAAGCAAGAATTCAATTTGTTTATTTAGCCAAAAAAGACGTTTTCGCCAAGCCAAACGTGGCAATGGTGATGGGATTTTTTAATCAATTTGCTACTGTTCATCTTAATTCTTTGAAACCTAACAAGCAGTATACCACCAAAGCGAATTACTTTTTCGCGGCGGAAAGAGCTTTGTTTAAGAAGAAGATTATGCTTCGTTTGTGTCAGCAGCGGCCATTTTGGGAAAAAGGAGTAATTTTGAACATTGAAGAGCTGGCGAGCCTTTGGCATTTCCCGACCATCAGCGTCGAAGCGCCGATGCTGCCGGTGGTAGAAGCGAAAAAGAGCGGTCCGCCGGCGGGATTGCCTGTGGTTTGATTTTGCTTACGGACTACAGACTACCGACTACTGCTTTTGTCGAAATTGCGGTAGACCGTAGTCGGTAAGCGGTAGTCATTGAAAATGGAATTAAACAAAGATATAACAATAATCGGCGAAACCAATTTTCGCAACCAGAATCGCAAGTTTGGAATTAAAACGGCCGACCGAAGCCGTCATGTTTATGTTGTTGGCAAAACTGGAACCGGCAAAACAACGCTTTTGGAAAACATGGCCATTCAGGATATCCAGCGCGGCCACGGTTTAGCGGTGGTTGATCCGCATGGCGAGTTTGCGGAAAAAATGCTGGATTTCGTTCCTTCGAATCGCGTCAATGATGTAATTTATTTCAATCCGGCCGACCTTGATTACCCGATTGCTTTTAATGCCATAGAAAAGGTGGTGCCCGAATATCGCCACCTGATTGCTTCGGGGCTGATGGGGGTTTTTAAGAAGATTTGGCCCGATGTTTGGAGCGCTCGGATGGAATACATTTTGCATAATTCCGTCTTAGCTCTATTGGAGTATCCGGGCACAACTTTATTAGGCATTAACCGAATGTTGGCTGATAAGGATTATCGGAAAAAGGTTGTGGATCGCTTGGCGGATCCGGCGGTGAAATCTTTTTGGGTTAACGAATTTGCCAAATATCCGGAAAGATTCCGCGAAGAAGCGGTGGCGCCTATTCAAAATAAAGTCGGACAATTTATTTCCTCGCCCTTGATCAGGAATATCATCGGCCAAACAAAATCTTCTTTGGATTTTCAAAATATTATGAACAATCAGAAGATTTTGATTGTGAACTTGTCGAAAGGAAAAATCGGCGAGGACGCCAGCAAGCTTTTGGGCGCTCTTTGTATCACAAAATTGCAATTGGCGGCCATGGCGCGCGTTAATATACCCGAGGCCGAGCGAAAAGATTTTTATCTCTATGTCGATGAATTCCAGAATTTCGTTACCGAGAGTTTTGCTAACATTCTTTCCGAAGCTAGAAAATATCATCTTGATTTGATTCTGACCCATCAATATATCGATCAGCTTGTGACATCTGAAAGCACGGTGGTCAAAGAAGCGATTTTCGGAAATGTTGGGACAATGATTACTTTTCGGGTGGGCGCGGCAGACGCCGAATTCTTAGAGAAGGAATTTGAGCCGGAATTTATGATGAACGACTTGATTAACTTGGGCTTCGCGCAAGTTTATTTAAAACTAATGATTGACGGTATGGCTTCTAGGCCCTTTTCCGCCAACACCTTGCCGCCGTTTCCCAGAGCCGAAAAAAGCCATAGAGAAAAAATTATCGGAGTTTCCCGGGAGCGGTACGCAACCAAACGAAGCAATGTCGAACAAAAAATCGCCAAGTGGAGCGGGGTGATGGCGGGAGAAGCGGCGTATAAAGAAAAAGAGGGTGGCAAGAAGGCGCATGTGGAAGTCACGCAATTATATGAAGATGTTTGTTGGAACTGCGGCAAAAAAACACAGGTTAAGTTTATACCCGATGGCAAAAGACCGATTTATTGCTCGGAGTGTCTGCAGAAAATTCGCGCCGCCAGTCCGCCAACAGGATTTGTTCGTCAAGGCTTCATCGGAGGCGCGCCTGCCCATCGACCTGTCTGCCGAGGTTTTAACGAAGGTGGAAGCCTTGCCTTGCCCTCTGAAACCCTGCGTGAAGGACGGGGCGAAGGATGGCCTAGCGCACAAAGCGTTCCGGGCGGTGGTTTTGTCCGAACGGCAGCGCCGGAGACGCCGCAGGGCCAACCATTTCGTCGTCCAGACGAACGCCAGCCATTCCGTCGTCCGGATGAGCGCCAATTCAGAACGGAACAAAGGCCAAGAATTGAGCGGCAACCGTCAAGAGTGCCTCGACGGCCAGAAAGGGTGAACCGGCCGCCCCTGAACACGATCTCCGACGGAGAGCTATCTATTAAAGGTGAAACAAAAACGATTTCTTTAGACGAAGCCACAAAAAACAATTCTATTCGTAATGTTGCTCATACTTCGGTTCCGCCCGGTGTTTCAACTGGCGAATCGAAAAAACCCGGCGTTGAAGTTAATTTGGATGAACTAAGAAAAACTTTAAGAGGTGTTTTGTTTGGAGAGGGGAAAGAGGAGAAGAAATAGGTCAATGAGATGGTTACAAAACCTTATTTTGTCATTCTGAACGAAGTGAAGAATCTCTTGCGAATGCAAGAAATTAAGCTCATTTTCTCAAACAAGTTGAGAGATTCTTCGGGCTTCACCCTCAGAATGACAGTTTTGAAACCATCTCAATTTATATTAATGGAAAATTTTTTCAAAGAAAATTGGTTTAAGTTGATAATCATTTTAGTAATTCTAATTTTGTCTATCTTCTATCTTTTTTTAGATCGTTTTTATTTTATGCATTTAGACGGAAACACCATATGAGATGGTTACAAAACTATCTAATCTGTCATCCCGAATTCATTTCGGGATCTAAGTTTAGTGATTATTAGAACGAAGTAGATTCTGAAACAAGTTCAGAATGACAATACGACGAGTTTTGTAACCATCTCTATTTAAATGTGATAGATTTACAGGGAAGTGTGTTTTAAAAAGAATAACATTTTAGAACATAAAGCATAAAATATAGTGAGCAGCGGTGTGGCGATATTGATAATATAAAAATTTATTGTTAATATGTAGATGCAAGCTTATGTTTAATCCTTTTAAAAAAGACGAGGTAATACCGCGGTCTCTGGTTGCTTATAAGTGGCGATGCCCGGATAAAATTGAGGTTTCGATAAAACCCTCTAAAGACGGTGGCTATATTGTGTATGTGAATGATTTACCTGGTTGCATAACTCAAGCGGAAAACGGTGAGGAGATTTTTGAAATGGTTAACGATGCCATTTATACTTATTTGGAAATACCGAGGCATTACCAGCCGTATATGCCGATCTTTATTCCACCCGAAGAATTACGCAAGCAGTTAGACATAAAAATACCAGAAAAATATCTTAAGAATCCCCTTGTTTTACAAAGAACGTAATGAGCGAATTTTGCTTTCCGAGTAAAAGAAAAAAGATTGTAAAAGCTCTAAAAAAATTAGGGCTTTCTATTGAAAATGGCGCAAAACATGATTTCGCCAAATGTATTCACAATGGGAAAAAGACAACCATTCCAAGGCACAAAGAGATTAAACGAGAAATAGTTGAAAGCATCGCCTCGTTTTTATTAGACAAAGATTTTGAGCGGCAGAAATTACTTGATTTACTAAAATAGTTATAACATTGACAAAACAAGAAGCCCATCGCTGGGCTTCTTTTGGTATAAATTTTATTTTTTAGCAGGGCGTCTCGATTAATTCGCTTTTTCTATCCGTTCGCCATATTCTCCGGTTTGGGTGTTGACCCGGATGATGTCCCTGGTTTCAATAAATAGCGGAGCGTTTATTTTTGCGCCGGTTTCGATAGTCACGACTTTATTGCCGCCGGAAGCGGTGTTGCCCCTGATGGCTGGCGGCGCTTCTGTTACCTCAAAATCCATTTTAATGGGAAGATTAATGTTGAAAATGCTGCCTTTAAAGATCATGGCTTCGATTATTGTATTGGTTTTGAGAAATTTAGCGTTATCGCCGATTTGCTCGGCTGAAAGCTCGAAGCGTTTCTGGGGATTGTTTTCATAAGAGAAAACGAATTTGTCGCGGTGGGAATAAATGAATGTAACTTTTTCTTTTTGGATATCGGCTTCCTCGAATGAATCGTTCGAATAAAATGTTCGGTCAATAATTTTTCCGGTAATAAGATTTTTTATCTTGGTTTGGGCGACCGGTTTCCTCTGTTGCATGCGCAGGAAATTATAATCCAAAACCATATAGGGGTCGCCGTCTAAAATAAAAATAGTTCCCGGTTTGAGTTCGTTGTAGTTGATCATGAATGATTATTGTTCGAGCGCAGGGCGGAGGGATTTTAGGTTTTATGCGAAAGATATTAATGGGAGAATTATTCCCTGACTAAAATTTTAAACGCTTTTTTATCTGCCGCCAGCCTCGCTTTCTAAAATTTCTTTTCTATGATTTTCGTATTCTTTTTTGGAGAGCAAATGGTTTATTTTAAGGATTTCCAAAAAGAAAAGCTCGCGTAAGGATTCGGTGCTTATCTCTCTCTCTCTCTCTCTCTCTCTCTCGAATTCGAGGGCGCAGTTTATAGTTTCTTGATCTAAGTGTCTGTTTTGATAGGCTTCATCAACGCATTCCGCCGAACAAAATTTTATGTAAGGCGACGGCAATGCTTTAAATGGTTTTTTACAAGTTTGGCAAATTTTTATTAACATTGTTTTGCGAATTGTCTTTCATTTAAAAGCCTATCATTTTAAGGAGTGTTTTCCAAATAGATCCCGGCTCGTTCCCCGCGCTGGTGGTTGGAGGCGGAGGTTCGGCGGGCGGAGTATATGTTCCGGGAGTTCCTGGCGTCATTCCTCCTGATGTCGGAGGCGACGGGGCAACATATCCTTCCGGAGGATGGACAAACTCTCCTGGTTGTGACGGCATTCCCGTTGACGGAATCTGTTTGCCGGGTTGCATTTGGTATTGCGGCCCATATTGCGGCTGGTATTGTGGCCCATATTGCTGACCTTCGGGCGGAGGCGGGCAATTAGTTCCCGCGCAGGGCATAGGATTAGTTCCGGGTGTAGGCGTGCCACCAGAGCCGGTTTGTAGCGGCTGAAAATTTTTACAGGCGTCAGGATTTGTTTGACAGTATGTTTTACATTCTTCCTGTGTTTTGCAGCCGCCAGGACCCGGTTGGTTGGCGGGCATCATCCCATTTTCCGATCCGGGAGGCGGTTGGGGCATAACTTTTTCGAAACACTGGCGCATCTGGTCGCCGATTTCTTTGGGCGGCATAGCCGCGCCGCTTTTGAATTTTTCCATCATTTCGGGGCTGAAAGACGAATTAAGACAACCCATTACTTCCGACGGCGTCTGATTCAGGGATTCTTTAAATTGTCGTTTTCCCTCTTCCATCCTCTTTAGATCTTCTTCGGGTATCATGCCGTTTTCTTTGGCAAAATTGAAACAGGTTTCCTGATTATCGGGATTGTTGCAGAAAGCTTCACATGCATCTTTTCCTTTACAGCCGCCGGGTCCTTTGCCCCCGGTTTTTCTGGCCATTGTTGTTTGTTCGGCGGTCATAAATCCGGCTGCCTCGGCGAAGTTCGTGCATTCTTCAAAATGTTCATCCTGGCCGCAATATTTATCACAGTCTTCTTTACCTTGGCAGGCGGGGGGTTTGACTCCTTTTTTAAGCGCCGCCAGCATTTTCTGCGAGTCGGCTTTTTGCTCTTCGGTCATAAAGCCGGCCTCTATGGCAAAGTTCATGCAGACTTCCATATGATCGGGATCCTGGCAATATTTGTCGCATTCAGTTTTTCCACGGCAGGGGGGCGGTTTGACACCCTTTTTAAAAGCCACCAGCATTTTTTGCGAGTCTTCAAGTTCTTTTCCCTGGATAAATCCGGCTTCGGTGCCGAAAACGATGCATTCTTCCATGTGGTCGGGGTCTTCGCAATAAGCGTCGCAAGCCTTTTTATTTTTACATGGCGGCGGTTTGACGCCTCTTTTGATGGCCGCCTGGACTTTTTTCGCTTCCGCTAGTTCTTTTGGTGGTATTATGTTGTTTTTCTCGGCGAAAGCGATGCACTCATCCATGTGGTCCATATCGTTGCAGTAGCTTTCACATCCATCTTTTCCTTCGCAGCCGCCCGGCCCCTTGTTTCCGGCGGCAACGAATTTTTTGGCCGTCGCGATTTCATTTTTAGACATCAGATTATTTTTTTCGGCAAAATCTAAACAATCTTCTGTATGTTCAGATTTATCACAATAGGCCTTGCATACTTTTTTATTCTCGCAATCGTCCAATTCTTTGATAGGATATTGTATATTTGCGGTCCCTGCCGTTTCCTGATTTTGGGCGATGATTTGGTGAACCAGGAGGAACGAGCCGGCGATGATTAATATTGTAATGAAAATGTAAAATTTTTTTGGCATATTTTTATTCGAACGGGTTAGCCCCTCGATTTTACTCGGGGCTAACCCCGAGTTATTCGAACGGATTAGTTTTGATATCTTTAAAGGGATTGGCCTTGTCGGCCGGATTAACGTCTGGTTTGCTTTCCAGCGGGTTGGTTCCTATCGATGGCAAAGTGCCCTCGGTTGCTTTTTCGGTTATTGTCTCTGCGGCGCTTCCCGCGTTTTCCAAGGCTTTGACTCCGGCCTCTGCTTTGGATTTTCGGGAATGGTTCCAATAGAAATAGCCGCCTATTCCCAACCCGATTACCAAAACAGCCGCAATTAATATAAACAATATTTTTTTAGATAGCATTGGCATAATTTTATATTTTAATTTACCCCCACACCTAATTCGAAAATACAGACATAAAGCGATATAAATTGGTTTATAGACAAACTAACAATCTATAAAGAATGATGATTCTCGAATTAGGTGTGGGGGTTTACGCGATACGACTATGTTGTCATTATATAACAGACTAATGGCTACTGACAATGTGGTGTGGAAAAATCAAATGATAAAAAACTAAAAATGCTCTCTGCGATTTGCAGAGAGCATTTTGTTTTTAATTTGATTTAATAACTATTTTTTACTTGACGAACGGCGAACCGCCTTTGGGTTCGCGTTTATAAATGAACCAGTAAACAAGGCCGACCAGCGCTGCGCCGCCGATAATGTTGCCGATGGTCGCGGGGAGTAGATTGGCCCACAGAAAGTTGGTCCAGGTCAGCGCGCCGTAATCAGCCGCGGTTTTTCCAATTGCTGTCCAAAAAGTTGCGGGCGCCCAGTCTTTGATAAATAACGCGACGGGCATGAAGTACATATTGGCTATGCAGTGTTCAAAACCGGCGGCTACGAAGCAGGTGATAGGCCACAGAATTCCTGCGATCTTATCGATTTCGGAACGGCCGGCGAAGCATAGCCAGACCGCCAAGCAGACTAAGGCATTGCAGAAAATACCACGGGTTAGGGCCGGAATAAATGCCAAATTGCATTTAAAATTGGCGATGGCCAGCGCGTTAGCGCCGATGATTCCCGAAGCATCCATAAACTGCGCCGTTAAAAATATTCCATAAGCCGTAAGCACTGAACCGACGAAGTTGCCCATATAAACGATGAACCAGTTTCGTAAGAGCTGCGCCGTTGTTATGCGCTTGCTTGCCAGAGCCATAACAATGAGGTTGTTGCCGGTGAATAATTCTGATCCGGCATTTACCACTAAAATCAAGCCGAGGCAGAATGCCCCGCCCAAGACTAAGCGGATTACGCCGTATGCAACTCCACTACTAGCAAGACCGGCTGAGGCGGCTGTAGCGAACATCGCTCCTAAGCCGATAAAGGCGCCAGCTAAGACACCAAGAACGAAAAGGTTTTTCCAGCCCATTACGGCCTTTGCCATACCCACTTTTTCTGCTTTTTCTGCTATCTCTTTGGGTGGCAGGGCGTCAACGTTAACGTCCGCGCGGGCACAATGAGGACTTTCTTTTTTTTCTCCAGCCACTTTCCCTCTCCTTTTTCTATTTATGGTTTATTTTACTTTCTTTGATTCAAGCACCCAAACTTTTGCCGTTTGTAATAACGGCGACAACACGCGTCTACAATCCGGTGACAAGTTTAACTTTAAAGATTTCAGATTATTTTCACCGACCAAACTAATCTGATTTAACGCCTTCGTCTCGAATCCAAGGCCGGCGAAAAATTTGTTTGCTTCTGTCTCGTCAGCAAAAGCGTTGTCTGCGAAGCCCCGGCCTGTTAGCTGGGCGATTTTTTCCAAACCAGCTTTGATGTCGTTTGCTTCATTTAAAGAACCAAATCTTTTTTTCAATGATACATCCGTTGTTATCCAGACACCGCCGAATTTTTTTAACAGGTGGCCGATATTGCTGGTCATTATTTCTTTTTCTTCGCGGCTTAAATAAAGCAAGAGACCTTCTGTAACAATCACAATCGGGCCGGCGCTGAAATTTTTGGCGACTTCAAACAACTGCCATCGGTCTAAGGCGTCCGCCGCGCAAAAACAGAGATTTTCCGGTTTATCCTGGCCGAGGGTCATAATTTGGTGAACAAGCTCTTTTTTTTCTTCCAAAACCATTCGCAGATCGCTTTCCACATAGTGAATTGTCGGATTGCGTTTTGTCATTGCCAAGCCTCTTGGAGAAAATCCGGCAGCAATCTCTAAAATATTCTTAATGCCGCATTTTTCCACCAAGGCGCTGATGCTGTGATAGCGCAGCTCCATGATTGGCGCCATCGCCGCCGCGATCCTAAGCGATTTCTCGCCGAAGATTTCATCGGCAGTCCGTTTGGCGTCCATCAGCTCTGCCAATTCCCGGCAGTAGGGAATATCGGCTATGGCCCTCATCAGGGCAATAAGCTTGGCTGTAGGGCAAATCTTATCGCAGGACAGATTCATAATTACCTCCTCTATTAAAAAATTGACGAAGTGCTTGTGTTGCTTGGTCAGATAACACTTATTTTTCCTTGGCTAAATCCGCCAACTTAATTTTTTCCAATTTTTGGTCTATGTAATTTCTTATTTCTTTGAAGGGCTCAAGTAATTTCTTTTCCTGGCTTAGGGGCGTGCGGGAGAAAAAATATTTACTGACCGATTCGGTAGGCGCCAACGGGCCATCCATTATCCTGACGATTCTGGCTAAAGATGTTTTTTGGGCTGCGGGGGTCAATTGATATCCGCCGTTCGCGCCCCTTCGCGTTTTAAGAAGGCGATTTTGCTTTAATGTCATGAGCAGTTGTTCCAGATATTTTTTGGGAATATGGTATTTGGAGCAAATCTGTTCAGTTTTGACAAAGCCTTCTTTTTGGTGACGGGCGATGTGGACAAGCGCGAGAAGCGCATATTCGCTTTTGGTTGTGAGTTTCATATTGCTATTGATTATTATTTTTAGTAGACAATATATTCAATATCACAAAAACCAAAGAGTATGTCAATAAATCAGATTGAGAGACGGCTGCCGCATGAAGGATTTGCCCATCCGGGCGCCAGTCCGATTCCCTCAAGCCAGTTATAGCCGAGAGCGGGCCTGCCTTCAATGACTTCTAAGCAGGGGATGTAACTTGCGCCGCAGCGGAAGCCGAGAAGATTAAATTTAAAAATTTTTAATATTTCCGGCCTCTGGACAATCAAAGCTATTCCTTCTTCGGCGGTTAGTTCAGACCTTTTT
Source organism: uncultured Candidatus Saccharibacteria bacterium (assembly GCA_964474765.1). Lineage (GTDB taxonomy): Bacteria > Patescibacteriota > Minisyncoccia > Portnoybacterales. The sequence goes on along the minus strand of CAYYTW010000020.1, from coordinate 7,934 downwards.
TGTTTGGCGAACTGTTTGAGGCAATGACTAAAAGAGCAGTTTCGCAGGGCGGCGCCGTTTTCGATATCGCGAATCAAATAGGGGACAGATGGCGTTACGATTTCATCGGCATTTTTGAGAAGACACATATCGATATAGATATAACCGGTTTTGCCGTCGAGTTCTATTCGAGACATCTGTTCCGCGAGCGAAACGATCTGTTTGGTAATAACAATGATGTCGCCAGGCTGGAAGATTTCTCGAAGTGGATTAAGGTAACCGAGAAATTCAATTTTTTTCAGGCCGGCGGTTTCGGGATAATTTTTCGCCAGAAGCGTTTTGACCTGTTGGCTTAAAGTTTTCGGCCCGTCAGTCGGGGCTTATCCTTTCTTTATGGTTTGGCCGCAGCAAATCAAAAAGATTTATCAGTCGCACATTTTTCTCCCTGTTTTTCTGGTTTTGCACATTCCTTGTCTTTATCTTTTATTAAGTTTTGAAGAACTGTCTTTTATGGTTTATTATTCTAATTTTATACATTGTCAATATACAATATATAGAAATGTTGAATTTTGTCAAGAGAGAAGCGCCAAATTATTGACTAAATTTATTTTATATGTTATTCTGTCAGAAACTTTAAGCGGTAAGCGCCTTGAAAAATGAATAAATAAAAGATTGAAATTGTAAAGGAGAATGGTGGTGGCCGAGAAGAAAAAAGCGCATAATCATTTTGTGTGGATAGCCCTGGCAGTTCTTGTGGGTATGTTATTCTGGCAATGGCATGGAAGGCCCCAGGGCCCCCCCTCTCAGAATTTGGTCACCAGTGAATTTTTTGAAACCGTCACCGGGCCGGACAAAAAGAATCTCGAATTGATTACCGTTAGGCCGGTTGACGATTTAACTTACGCGGTAGCTGCGCAAATAAAACTAAAGAAAGGTTTTATTGTTACTAACCTTACCCCGCAGGACGTGACAGTCCTTAAGGATTGGGCTAAGCAGGAAGGCATAAGTTTTTCCGTTGAGCCGAAGAAACAGCCGTCGGGGTGGGAAACCGCTTTAAGTTGGCTTCTGCCCCTGCTGCTTCTTGTCGGAATATGGATTTTCTTTATGAGGCGGATGCAGGGCGGCGCCGGTGGCGGAGCATGGTCTTTTACCAAAAGCCACGCACGGACGGAGATTCCCACCACCAAATTTTCCGATGTTGCCGGCATTGACGAGGCAGTTCTTGAGGTTACTGAAGTGGTCGATTTTCTAAAAAATCCCGCCAGGTTCACTAAAGTGGGCGCTAAGATTCCGAAAGGGGTGCTTCTGGTTGGGTCTCCTGGTACCGGTAAGACCTTGTTGGTCCGTGCCGTGGCTGGCGAAGCTGGTGTGCCGTTCTTTTCTATCAGCGGTTCTGAATTTGTCGAAATGTTCGTTGGCGTTGGCGCTGGTCGAGTGCGCGATCTCTTTGCGAAGGCAAAACAAAGTACCCCGTGCATTATTTTCATTGATGAAATCGATGCCATGGGTCATTCGCGTGGAGCCGGTATCGGGCAAAGCCACGATGAGGGTGGGCAGACTCTTAACCAGCTGTTTACCGAAATGGACGGATTCGATGTGAACCAGGGCATTATTGTTCTGGCCGCTACTAATCGACCCGATGTTTTGGACAGCGCGCTTATGCGGCCCGGCCGTTTCGACCGGCATGTCGAAGTTGGATTGCCGGATGTGCGGGGGCGCGAAGAGATTCTTAAAATTCACGCCCGCAATAAACCGTTGGCCGAAGGTGTAAGTCTGGCGGAAGTCGCCCGTGGCACAGTCCAGTTTTCGGGCGCCCAACTGGAACAGTTGGCTAACGAGGCTGCTATGCTAGCTGCGCGGGAAAATAAGGATAAGTTGGAGATGGATCATTTCTGGCGGGCGCAAGACAGGATTCTGATGGGTGAAGAGAGGCATATCATTATCTCCAATGCCGAGAAAGAATTAACCGCTTATCACGAAGCCGGCCATGCCATTGTTGGCGCAATTGTTGCCGAAAGCGGCGGTGATCCGGTGTATCAGGTGACCATCATTCCGCGACGCTCGGCTTTGGGCGTAACCGGATTTTTGCCCAAAGAGGATAAATATACTTATGCTAAGGCGTATTGCCTGGGAAAAATCAAAACTCTTTTGGGTGGGCGAGTGGCCGAGGAGCTTGTTTTTGGGATCGAAATGGTGACGACCGGAGCGGGCCACGATTTGAAGTCTGTGACCAATTTGGTCCGGCGCATGGTCTGCGATTGGGGTATGTCTGAAAATTTGCCATTGCGCACTTATGGCGAACATTTCGAGCACACTTTTTTGGGTCGCGACCTTGGCCGTGAGCGTGATTACGGCGAGGAGATGGCTGAAAAAATCGACGACGAAATCGCCATGATTATCGCCAGGTGTACGGAAGAGGTTAGGGCGCTCTTGACCGAGCACCGCGATAAACTCAATGCTCTCGCCAACGCGCTTCTTGAGAAAGAAACATTGAGTGGCGATGAGGTGCGGGCGATTGTCGGTGGCGAAATGAAAGTTGACGAAGATGCTGATCAGTTATTGTCGGCGGCAGAACCGGAGATGGGCAGAAAAGATCTGGTTCTGCGCTGGTTGAAGCGAGCCACGCTCGATTTTGTTAAGTGGGTGAAGGGGAAGCCATGGAAGCACTGGCGTTCATTCTTTTCTCGGTAACCGGTTTCTTTGTACTTTTTCTTTATTTATCGCTTCGATTTCTTTGGGATTTCGAAGTGAGTGAGAGGGAGCGGGAACGGAAGAAGTGTGAAGAGTGGTTTGCTGTCCGTAGATCGGCGCTAAAATGCTGGCATTATATTGATTTGGATGCCGAGGATGGAACTGAATATTGTCCTCGTTGTCTGGAGCTGATGTCCAAACAATGCGCTTTCTGCGGCCGTTTGATTTCCATCGGCGATCTGGTTGGTATCTGCGCGCCAAAGAGCATTGCCGAGCTGCCGCAATTTGGCACCGAACCATACAGTTCGGCTCCTCTGGAATTTGTAACTTGTCAGAGGCCAGACTGTGCGAAAAAAGTAAAACCGGCCGGCGTTTGGTCGCCGCCGGGAAGAATACAAAAGGAGACGATTTAAAGAAAATGGCTAAAGTCAAAACAAGACAGCCGAAAGACGACGGACCAATCGTGCCTCGCCTGACGCCAACGGCGATTAAGTCGCTCGGGCGCGGCAGGGCGCACGATCCTAAAAAGGGTCACAGCGTTCCTTATAAGCGCGAAAGACGCGACTGGAAACGTTGGGACAGTGACGAAGAATAAATTTTAATAAGTTTAACTTCTCCCTTCGTAGGAATGCGGAGGGATTTTTTTACCTCGTTTTTCGTTGACAAAATGGTATATTTATGATAATCTTACTGCAATAAAAAATTCTAGGACTTACGCGTTTGCTGTCATTTTGAGCCGCAGGCGAAGAATCTTTTGCGAAAAAAGTCCTATTCTACGCCTGAGATTCTTCGGGCTTCGCCCTCAGAATGACAATTTTTGGGTAAACGCGTAAGTCCTAAATTCTTTGACAAGATAAAAAGGGAGGCAATTTGGTGGACACAAAAGAGACTTTTGACAGGTTGATGGCGCGATTGAAAAAGGTTGCCGAGCTCGACTACATGGGCGCTTTGCTTAGGTGGGACCAAGAGGTTAATGCGCCCCGTAATGGGTTTGAGGGACGGGGGCAGATTATTGCGGCGGTGGCCAAGGAAAGAACCGAAATTTTCATCACGGCTGAAACGGGCGATTTGCTCTCGGCTTTAAGCGAAAGATTGAATGAACTCACTCTTATCCGGCAGTTACTGGTTAAAAGGGTGGCTCAAGATTATCACAGGGCCAAGGCTATTCCTCCGGAATTTGTCGCCAGATTCGCGGAAGCCGAATCAAGAGCTTATCCGGCATGGCGGCAGGCCAGACAGGACTCGAATTTTTCTCTTTTTGAGAAAGCGCTCGAAGAAATGGTTAAATTAACGCTTGAGGCGGCCGCACTCTACGGTTACGACGGCCATCCCTATGACGCCCTTCTGCCGGACTACGAGCCGAGCGGCATAACTGCCGCCGACCTGAAAAAAATCTTCGTCGATCTGCGGAAAGGGCTTGTTCCGTTTCTGAATCAGTTGTTGGCACAGCCGAACCAGCCGAACCAGGCCTTGCTCCGCGGCGAGTTTTCCCATGATCGGCAGGAAAAACTCTGCCGGCGTCTACTGGAGGTTTATGGCTTCGACTTCAACCGGGGACGGGTTGATTTTTCTGATCACATCCATCCGTTTTGTATTGCAGTCGGACCGGACGATCATCGTATAATTTCGCGGTTCAAGCCGGGACAATTTGTCGGCGCGCTATTGGGTTGCGCCCATGAATGTGGCCATTCCTCGTTTAATCGGGGGATGGACGCGATGTTCGCCTGGGCGAAGCCGAGCATTTCCTACGCTCTCCACGAATCCCAGTCGCGCCTTTGGGAGAATATGGTTGGCCGCAGCCGGCCATTCTGGAATTTCTTTTATCCGGAGTTGCAAAAAGTTTTCCATGATTTTACTGTTTCTTTCGATGATTTCTATCGGGCGATTAACACCGTTAAAAGATCGCTGATCCGGGTCGACGCCGACGAGGTGACCTACAACCTGCACATTATGGTGCGCTTTGAGCTGGAACTTGCGCTTCTGGGCGGGGAGTTGCTGGTCAAAGACCTGCCCGAGGCTTGGAACGAAAAGATGTTGGAATATCTGGGGGTGGCGCCGGAAAAGGATGCCGACGGCGTTCTTCAGGACGTCCATTGGAGCGGTGGCGCGCTTGCTTATTTTCCCACCTACGCTCTGGGTAATTTCTACGCCGCGCAAATTTTTGCGGCGGCCAAAGACCAAATTGCCGATTTGGAAGAAGAAATTTCTGTCGGCAATTTGTGCCCGCTTTTAGATTGGCTCCGGGAAAAGGTGCACAATCACGGCTTTCTCAAAGACACGCCGGACCTGATTCTTAAGATCACCGGCGAAGAGCCAAGCGCTAAGGCCTGGCTGGATTACATCCGTCAGAAATACAGCGAGATCTACAAATTGTAACTGCAAAATAATTGCGGCTGCCCGTTTATTTCGGGCAGCTTTTTTGTTGGTGCAATATTGCGGGATTTACTCTTTTACCGTCTAAACTTTATAAAATTAACAAAATTTTGACAAACTTTATAAAGTTTGATAAGATGGCAGAAAAAGCAAAACCCTATGACTACACGTCAAAAATTAGAAATAATTCAAAAAAGACTGGGTCTGACTCAAACCAATCTTGCCCAAAGATTCGGCGTGTCTTTTGTCGCTTTCAATAATTGGTGGGCCGGCAAAGCTGTTCCTCGTCCTAAAATGCAGGCCGCTATTGAAGAATTGTTTTTGGAGGTGACCGGGCAAAAAATTATTTCGGCAGGCCAGCTGAACGCTAAGAAACAGGATTTGCGTCAAAAATCGTCCGTCCACAAAAAGGTTGCCGCGGAAATTTTGAACAACCCCGATATTAGAGATCAATTTATTCTGAAGTTGACCTATCACAGCAACAGCATTGAGGGGAGTACTCTAACCGAACCGGACACGGCCGCCATTCTTTTCGACAATGTTGCCCTGCCGGATAAAAGCCTGACCGAGCAATTGGAAGCGAAAAACCATCAGGCCGCCCTGAATTATCTGTTTGATTACATAAACAAGGGCGGTTGGATTGACGAATCGCTGGTTTTAAAATTGCACAGCATATTGATGAATGGTGTGTGTCAGGATGCCGGATTATATCGTCGACAGGCTGTCCGAATCACGGGTGTTGATTTGCCAACGGCGAATTATTTGTGGGTTCCCGAGCTTATGCCTGAAGTTGTCGCCAAGGCCGCGAAGCAAACGGATGATATTATAGCTGTTTGCGCCAGCGCGCATAGTCGTTTTGAACAAATCCATCCTTTTTCCGACGGCAACGGCCGTGTCGGCCGCCTGCTTATGGGCGCCATGCTTTTAAAAGCTAACTTCGCGCCGGCCATTATACGCCAAGAGAAAAAGCAGCTATATTATACTTATCTTTACAAAGCTCAGACTAAAGATGACCAGAGCCAGTTGGAGGATTTTTTGTGCGACGCCGTGGCGGATGGATTTAAAATTCTGGAGAGGGCGGATATGAAATAATTCGATAATATAATTCCAAAGAGTACTAAAAAGCGTATTTTTTGGAAACGTACGCGATAAACAAGCGGATATGGATTAAAGGATGTCCGGGGGCGTCCTCCAAACTTCCGGCACCTGCCTAATCGTATCGATATGATACGATAAACATATTGAAATGATACGAAAATGACCAATTTGTCAAAAAACAACAGAAATTATGAAACAGGATTTTTTCACAGAAATGAATTTGAAATGTGTGAGATTTTTGATACTCTGCTGTTTTCAAAAACAGAGAGATTTTTATCGACTACGGACAGGGAGGATTCGGCGGCTAAACATTTTAAGCTCTCCGAAAGCGGCATTCAATTATTGGATAAACTCAATATTTTAGGTAATTTCCGTCGCCCGTCCGTAATCCAACCGGCGAAGTCAAGCCGGCCAACGAAGAGCGTTGAGGACATTGTATTCGATCCGGAACGGCTTTGGTTTTCGCCCTGCGCCTTTTTCCGTATAACAGAGCCGGTTTACCAATATTTTCGCTAAAAAGAATTTTTGTCGAGTAGTATGAGTTCGCGGCGGGAAATTACGCGGTAAAATAATTATGAAATTCGCTCTTAGCATCAAGGGGGTGGCATGAACGCAATAGATGATATCAACGGGGGACGGAGCGAGGTGAAGATGACCTGTTTAGCTTCAGAGTTCGACTTCCCGAAAGTAATAAAAGAGTGCCTTGCTAAGAGAGAAGAACAAAGAAATAGAAAAATTCGCAGAAGAAAATAATATTCTGATTATCGGGAAAGTTCCTTATAGAAAAGATTCTGTTTGATCCCGCAGTTTTGACATCGGCGTCTTGGCGCGTTTCTTTTTGGATTTTTCGCTGAGCTCGCAGTAAGGGCTCTCTAGTCCAGCTTTGGTGATAAAGATTGCCGCAGGATATTTGGTTTCAATATTAACCGCGATGCCATTGACACGATTTAGTTGTGGGTATATATTTATAACCAGAAAGGCAAAGGAGGTAGAGACGATGTCCGAAAAACCAGAAAGAGTGTTTGTGTGTTCAGACTGCGGCCATAAATGGCCGGTTGCCGCTGGCAGCACCTGTTCGAAAGTCTGTCCGAAATGCGGCGGCATGAATATTAAAAAAATACTACCTTGTGTCTGTGAGTCGGGCGGCAAGTGCCAATGCGGCGGCAAATGTAAAGGTGGCGGCCAGGGCGGCGGCAAACAGTAAGCAAAACAGTCATTTTCAATGGTCCTTCGGGGCCTTTTTATTTCTATTCGCGAAAACCGCCGACTCTGTCGGCGGATGAAGCGGATAGAAAGAATCGCCGAAGGCGAAGCCGAGGAAACCGCCGGCTCCTGCCGGCGGAGGTTCATTATTCGGGCCTCGTTGACAAGCAATCATTATGGGTATATATTCATAATAGATGGTCATAGGAAAAGGTCGGGCTGTCCATTAAATAAACGGTTTAAAATTTATGCCAAAACTTGACAGAACCGGCCCTCGTGGACTTGGTGCTGGTGCTGATTGGGGCATGGGCTCCTGCGGTGTCGGAACGAGACGAGCTTGGGGTTGTTGCGGCGGCGGCGGTTACAGGTTTAGGAGATTTATTTCTCTCAAAAACGAACTTATCGCCCTGGAGGACGAAGAAAAAATGCTTGAGGAAGAATTGGCCACGATTCGCGGAGAAAAAGCCGCCCTAAAGGATCGGAAAAAGTAAAAGAAGATGTGGACACCCGGCCTCTTCGTAAAAAGGGGGCCGGGTGTCTGCATAATGCCAGATACATTCTGGACTCCTTGAGACCATAATCTCATGGCG
>CAYYTW010000019.1:0-21462 GCA_964474765.1 uncultured Candidatus Saccharibacteria bacterium | reverse complement strand
CTTTTCTTGATTGGCTGAACGCGCTAATTAAACACAAAAAGAAAATCAGATGTAATGGGTTTTATCAACCAAATTAAGGTATCTAACCCGAGATCGCTTAAATAGCGTCATGATTTACGAATGTTCATGGAATATAATTATTCAACGCATAAAAAACTTTCCACTCAAATTTTCCGCCCGAACCCTTGACTAAACTATTAAAAAAACCTATGCTGAAGGCACAATAATGAACCTTGAAAATACAAATAAAAAATTAGACATCGGTAGACAGAAAAGGGGGCTATATAAATGGATACCACGAAAGCTCGGGATCTGCCAAAATTGTTAAAGGCCGCATTGGATGAGTATGACGAAAAAATTAAGAAGCTTGAAAAAGAGGCGCAGGGGCTTCAAAACACAATTAGCTCGCTGCAGCACGCCTCCTATCAAGATCACGAAGAATATCAAGAGCTTCAAGACAAATACGAAGCCCTTAACGAAGATTTGATTAGGCTCCGGGCCGAAAAAGATGTCTTAGAAGAACACCTCGGCTATTGCGAGGCCGAAACCGAACTTCCGGCAACCTATGAAGGAATGTATTTAGAGCCGGACGAAACGCTTGTTTACACGCCGCCACCTCCAGAAAATAATCCCGCTCTTCAGTTAGAACCGATTGAGGTTAAACGCGCGTGGGTGTCCGTGCATGGCCATCGTCATTCTCTAACGGTCGGTCATAAAATAAACGACGAGGATTTAAAATTCGGCCAGCTCTTCCGCGTGGTAAAACACAAAGGAGAGTTTGTGGCCATCGCCGAGAAAAGAAAATGGAACCCTCGCAGAAGTGACGTAGAAGTGGTTAAGCGGGTGTTAGAAGAAGGATCTATAAGGGTCGCTATTCTCGACATATCTCCGAAACCCCAGCTTTGGCCCATTAGCGAATTCTGTCAAGATAAACTCGAACCCGGCGACTATGTCGAGGTCAACAGGGAATACAATATTGTATTGGGTAAAACGCCACAATTAGAAGAAGAGGTCGACCGCAAAAAAATCGACCCGGTCACTTTCAAAGATGTCGGCGGCCTAGAAGCGCAGATTGAAGCGATCAAAGAAATTGTCATTTTGCCCTTTAAGCATCCAGAATATTTTGAGAGCTTAGGCATCAGACCTCCATCCAGCGCGCTTCTGACAGGTCCTCCGGGCACGGGCAAAACTCTTTTGGCCAGGGCAACTGCCAACGAAACCAATATGTTCTTTATGGCTCGCTCCGGCGCGCAATTCCGCTCCGCCTATGCGGACGAAAATGTGGGTCGACTTGAACTTCTATTCAAAGAGGCCAAAAAACGGGCTGAAAAAGACAAACAGGGCGTCATTATATTCATTGACGAATTTGAAAGTTTGGCTCCAATCAGAAAAGATCTTCACGCTGGCCAGTATGATGTGGCTTCTATGGTCAATACATATCTGGCCTGCATGGAAGGTCTGACTGGCCGCGGCAAAATTATCGTCCTTGCCGCCACCAACAATCCCGACAACATTGACGAAGCGGCCCGGCGGCGGTTCGACCGTGAAATCAAAATTCCGGTCCCCGGCAAGAATGGACGGTTGGAAATCGTCAAAATCCATTCGCGGAAAATGAGACTCGACGCCGATGTCGACCTCGAAGAAATCGTTGACCGGACGCACGGATTTACAGGCAACGACATCGAACACCTTTGCATCGAAGCAGCGCTTATGGCAAAACGATCTGCTGACAACGCTCTGCGCGCCGGCGATCTTTCCAAAAAAGAACTCTCACTTCTTCTAATAATCAGACGCCAGCATTTTTTGGAAGTTTTAAAAACCATGAGGCCTTCGGGCACCGGCGACTTGGTTATTACCGAAACCGGCATTACTTTTAAAGATGTTGCCGGTTTAAAAGAAGTCAAGGCGAAACTGCTCCGCGAGGTCTATATTCTTCTGGGCAAAGGCGGAAAATTGGCGAAACGCGCCGGGATGAAAGCCCGCAAAGGAATGCTCCTTGTCGGCTGGCCCGGCGGCGGCAAGACCCTCCTTGCCAAAGCTCTTGCTTCCGAAAGCGGAATGAATCTTATTCCGGTTAAAGGAAGCGGGATACGGATAATGTGGGTGGGACAATCCAGCCGCAACCTGAAAGATTACTTTGACCTTGCCCGACGGCACGGACCCTGCATCCTCTTTCTCGACGAAATCGATTCTTTGCTGCCGCGACGCGGCATGGGAGCCGGAGGTGTAAGAGTCGATGAGCAGTTAGTCACAACTTTCAATGAAGAACTCGACGGCATCGTCGCGCTGGAAAATGTCTTGGTCCTCGCGGCCACAAACCGTATCGATTTGGTGGACGCGGCTGTTATCCGTCGGCTAACCGATGGCGGAAAACCAATCGAAGTCCCGCCGCTTGACAAGGAAGATCGAAAAGAATGTTTCGAGATTTACACGCGCAACAAACCCCTTGCCGATGATGTCAATCTTGAAGAATTGGCCCAAATCACCGGTGAAAGAAAATTAAGAATAATTTGGGGCGATGGCAAAGAACAAATTGAAGACTTCCCTTTCAATGGCGATGAAATCAGATCTATCTGCGAAGAAGCCGCTCGTTTGGCTCTGAATGAATTCGAAACCGAGTGGGGCGAGCAGGCGGAAGAAAAAGCGGAAGAATTCTTTGTTCGCCATAAACACTTCCTTACCGCGATTATTGGAAAACGCGAGAGAGAACAAAAGGAACACGAAGAAAACCTGGCAAAGGCGCCGACCGTTTCCGAAGACGAGATCAGCAAGGCGATGGGAGAAGATGCCGGCGAAGAATTCAAGCCGGAGCTTGATCCCAAAGCGATAAAAAAAGACTTTGATTGAAGCATAAACCAAAGCCCAGCCCTTTTCAGGAGGGCTGGGCTGTTTAAAACCAAAGGTTTTAAACGCATTTAAAACCGACCAAGAGGTGATCAAATGGCCAAAAAAATGGCTCGAAAACCAATAGCGGTTCCGCCTTATATGGGCGAGGAAATCGAAGCGGACATCATAATCAGAATGCCGGACGAGACATACCGCCTACCCGATCCCCGCGAACTGTTCACAATGATTAAGCTTTTCCGCGAAGATATAAATTATCCCCTCCCCAACCAAACTTCCATTTACGAATTGATAGAAAACCTGCGGCGCGACTCGCAAGATCAGAGAGAACGAGACGCGAAAGAAAGAATCCAAGGCATGCTGGATTCCGGCATCAGCTTCCTGCCGTCAGGATTCCGCCTCTATCTAGACTGCTATCATCTGGAAATCTCATCGCCCGGATGCGCTAATATCCACGATCTGATTGTTTCAAGCCGGGTCGCCGAAAAAATGCTTAACAGGATGCGCTGTCTTCTTGAAAATCATCTTAACGAAAATCAGAAAGGACATCGCGTCAAAATCTTCAAAGACACGACGGACCGACAAAAAGCAAGCTACGCCGGCCACGAAAATTATTTAATCCATCGTAAGTCTTTCCATTTGCTGACCGACGAAGTCACCAACAAAACCCTGCAATTCGCGTCTTTCGTCGGGCCGTGGAGAATCCCCCTGACTGGCGCCGGAAAATTGGGCAGCCAGAATGACTTACCGCCCACCTATTATCAAATTTCGCAAAGAGCGGACTGGATAGAAAAAATTATTGGCATAGACACCACTTTTAGACGCCCGTTAATCAATACGCGTGACGAAGCGCACGCGAAATACACTTTGGTTAACGGGAAAAAAGCGCAGGTCGCCCGCCTACATCACATCTGCGGTGAACCGAATATGTCGCCGGCCAGCGCAAGAATGCGCTTCGGCTACACTTCTCTCTTTCTTCTCGGCCTGCAGGATGATATTTTTGACGAGATACAAGACAACATCATCGCGGCCAATCCGGTTGAAGCAATGCATATTGTTTCCCGCGATATTCTTGGCAGAGAAACAATCGAGTTAATGAATGGAAAGAAGGCAAAGTTTTATGAAGTTTTGAGAGTCATCAACGACTGCCTGCGCTGGTATTTCATGGAACTGCGCGAACCAACCCAAGAACAACTAGATCTCTTAGATGAGATGGAATACTATTGCGACTCCTTCGCCAAAGGCCCCAAATTCTATCTCAACAAATTGATGGAACTCGACTGGATTCATCGGCTTCAGCTCTGCAATTTGGTCGCGGGCGGACCGGAGAAAAAATACACCGATCTTGCTTATTCCGACATCGATCCCGATGAAAGCGGATATTATCAAGATTTAGAATTTCTCAAAGAATCAAATGAGGTAAAAGAGCGCGACTTAATTGACGAAAAAGAAATCGATCGCCGCTTTGAAAATCCCCCGACTACCAGCCGCGACTTTTTGAGGGGAAATATCCTGAAAAAATTTCCCGCCCAGAAAAGCGACTGGGAAACGATACGGCTGCCAAATTGGGACACTCTATATTTAGAAGATCCCCACCGGGGCGGCAAAGACGAAATTGGCGACCTCGTGGAAAATTCCGACAACGGAAGAGAACTTTTTGAGAAATTAAAAACATTGGAGTTCGAAGTCTTTATTGACGCGTAAAAAGGAAGAATAAAAATGGACGAACAGGAAATCAAAATCCCTCAATACCCGCACAAACAACGAGAAAGAAAGCCAGAAGAACCTGAAAAGTCGGAGGAAGACAAAAAAGACGGCGGGGGCGGCGAGGAAGAAGTTGACGCCCGGGCAAAAAGACGAGCGGAAAAAGAGCGCCGCCGACAAGCGCATCAGCAAAAAGCGCAGGAGGCCGTCTCCACCGGCGCGGCGCAAGGAATAACCAAAACACAGAGAAAAAGCGGGCAATAAAATGTCAATTCCGCTCCTTTAAACTGGCAAACAGTTTGAGGAGCGGAAACTGATAACTGCCGCGAACGCAACAGAAACAGAAAAGAGGTGAAAGGAATGGAAGAGCTCGACCTTAAAAACAACCGGCCAATGGGTTTGGAGCTGGAAACAGTACCCTACGCTTGGGCCAAGGGCAAAATCTATTGCCAAACGGATCAGCTGCCCCTCGAAAGATCTCCCACGCCGTTCTCGTGGGCCGCCCGATTCCAATCGTGGATATCCCAAAAATTCGGTAACCCGACTTCAGGCACGCAACATTATGTCTCTGGCCCCAATTATCGAACCATCCTGCCTAACCAAGGACAAGCATATCTTGACCAAAATCTTTTCGAGGCCTGCACGCCAAAATGCTCTTCACCCCTTGATCTTATGATGCAGGAGCGAATTCTGCGCCATATAATCTCAACAGAACTTCGAAAATTCAATGAAGAAATAATCCGCGCTTGCGGCAGCGGAGATTCGGAAACGCGCCTCTTTCTGTTGGCCCGCGGTTCCGACCCCTACCATGAACATACAAACGGCTGCCACGAAAATTATTTCACGAAACGGCGCAGTCGCGATAACCAAAACGCGCCGCTGTTAACAGAGCCTCGAACCAAAATTCTGACTCCGTTTCTTCTGGCGAGAACAATTTTAGGCGGTAAGGGCCAACTCTATTGCGGCCGCAACACCAATCATCGTCGGCTGTCTTTCGGAATTTCTCAACGGCTGCCTTTTGTAGAAATGACGATCAATAGCACCAGCACATCAGACAGACCCTTAATTCTCGACCGAGATGAAAGTCTCGCCGATGGCCGGTTTAATTTATTTTACGAACGGCTGCAGCTTTCATGCGGTGAGCACAACCAAACTCCTTGGTATAATTTCATAAATCCAGGGCTTACCTGCACCCTATTAGACATGTTGGAAGACGGCTACTTTAACCACGAGAAACTGATTTGGCTAAGTTCCATCGCTAATGCCTGCGACTACCCCCAAAGGACAACGGGACATCGCCTTTATGGTCTCCCCGCGCTGATTAATCAAGACATACGATGCCAAACCGCTTATGGCATAAGAGAACCGTTTGAAGGCCAGATCAAACTATACGAGATTTTAGAACATTACACAGACCGGATGATGGATTACTTGGAAAAAGGCAGTTATGACGGCGAAATGACAACCAATATGCGCCGCCAAAAACTGGAAGCCGTCAGAATGGCCCAAAAAGCCATTGACTCTTTCAGGCGTTCGGAACATTCGCCTGAAATCCTGTTTGAACAAGTCGGCAACATCGAGTGGATAACGAGGCTGAAATGGGTTCTGAATCTGCTTAGAGAAGATTTCGACATTGAGATCGGCGAAAACGAACTTGAATTACTGTCCGACATCGACACCCTGCTCTGGAGACGAAGCGCCATTAATCATTCTTCGGAATTTGTGGAACAGCAAAAAGATATTCTTCTTTATGACGACCTCCTTTGGGACGCGATTGACAAAGAAAGCACATACGCCCTGATTGAAGACGGCTGCTACGAAGACTGGGGCGTGACTATCAACCCGCTTGTTATAGACGGCGGGACAATCGAGCTTTCCGCCGAAGGACGAGAAAACGAAATTCCGATGAATCCGCCCAACAGCACTTTGCCAAGCAAGAAATTGTGGGATTTGATGCAAGAATTCAATCTCCAGGACATTTTAAGCACCGACTGGAAAGTCTGCAGAATATTGCCCGCGAGCCACAAACTCGTTCAAAAACTGGAAAGATTATTTCAGGACACGCCGGGAAATTCGCGCGCGCAGCGACTGATTGGAACCTTGTTCGCCGGTGGCGAATTCAAATTCGATAATCCCCTTGAGTCCGAAAACGAAGATGTGGAAAATTTTATACGAAAAGTTAGAAGTTTTCTGATTCCGCCGAAAGATCGAGAATGGTAAATATAAAAATAGCGCCTCGCAACATAAGAGGCGCTTTTATTTTTTATTTATTATTTTCTCCAGATCGTTATCATCCGCTCGCGGACAGCGAATTGTTCAGGAAAATTAAAAATGTAATTCGAAGAATTAAATCCAAGCAATACCATCACGGGAGCAAGCCGATTAAAATCTTTGCGGCAATTAGTGATAATGATCCCGTCCTCTTTGAGACAGTCGCTATCGGCGCCAAAAAGATCAATCAACTCGTGAAAAGATAACGGTTCCCTGGTGGCTTTTTTATGCCGCCTTCGGACTGCGCGATGACGCCCCGAAAAATCAGATCCGTACCGCCGTTTTTCTTCTTCAAGAATCCTGAAAAATTCTTTTTCTTTCTCTTCCTTAAAGGGCTGAAAATGGTTAAGCGCCGTTCCCCAATAGATGATCGCGTCCACCCTCTTATCACCCAGTATCGCCTCGGGCCTAATTTTATAAACATTTATTCCGGGGTTATATTCCACGCTCGCTTTTAACGACTCGAAATTCAATCCCCACAAACCGCAAATCTTTCGGGCCTCAGCGAAATATCTTTCCGAAGGGTCGGTCAAATTAAATATCTTATAACTGACATCGGGGTAGAGACTAAAAAAAATAATGGCCGGCTTCGGGTTCATCCCGGCCAACTTTTCTAACACCACCAAACCATTCCGATGTCCGACCTCTTTCATCAGGATGTCCGCCAAGCCAGAAAAACGCAATATCTCCATCTATTCTCCCCTCTTTTTTGAAAGTACAAAAATATCTTTTTCAAAAACTTTATTCAATGCAACAATCGACTATCTTCTGCACAATTTCTTTTAATTTGCCCATGAAACCGGTTTTCTTCTCATCGTGGACATTCAATTGGTTGTCGTCAATTTTTTTGACATCGGAGATGTCCAAAAGTTTAAGTTTCAGCCCCCAAAATAACGAATACAACTCGTAGGCTTTCTCGAATAGATTTTCGGCCTCTTTCTTGTCGCCCTGCTGCAAATACTTGGTGCCAACTTCCATCAACCTCATCGTAGCCGCCAAGAGATGCTTGGAAATACACCAAACTTCGCCTTCATATTCGGTGATGATTTTTTTCAACAACTCCTTTCGGATTTCCCTCGTCTGATATAGCAAATCATAATACTCCGGCTTGCCGGTTTTGACGCCGGTAAAGAAAAAATGTTCCTCAATGCTTATTAAATTCATGATGGCAATGCTCAAATCCTCGTCGGAAGACAAATCAAGCTTGCCCTCTTTCGCCTCTTTGGCTTTATTTAAAAGCTCTTGAATTTTTTTTTCGTTAATCATAGCGGTGGTTAAACAATTTACCGAGAACCGTTCTCGAACTTAGTTCGAGAACGGTTCTCAAGACTCAAAAAGCGAGACTCAAAAACTAACTAAAGTCTTACAAACAAAATAAAATACCGCACTGGTAATAATCAACAACACCAGCGGAATAGCAACTTTTTGGAAAACAAAATAAGATTTGCCTTGATTGCGTTTTTTAAGAAAGTGGTGCAGCAAAATGCCGAGGGTGAAAACTATACTGCCCGAAGCTATTCCGAACATCAATTTGTCAACTCCGCAGAATTTATTGAAGGGGTGGCCGACAATGCCGGTAAAATATAGTGGGATTATCGTTATCGCGTAAACCAGGATAGCCAATACGGGGTACTGGAATCTAAATTTGATATTTTTTTTATCGAGCCAAGAAGCGGTCCAAAAAATAAAGGAGGCGATAAGGGCGCCGACCCATGTTCCGGAAATTAAATCGTCAACGCCCAACCAGCGCGAAAGTCCGACGCCGGCGCCGATGGCAATGGTACAAACCGGACAAATCGCCCGCGCCGGCAAGGCCAAAGCTAAACCAAAGATAGCCAATGGATAAAAAAATATTTTTTTCATGGACGGGTATTTAAAATCTATTAGGACTTATGCGTTTGCTGTCATTCTGAGCCCTAGGCGAAGAATCTTTTGCGAAAAAAGTCCTATTCTGCGCTTGAGATTCTTCGGGCTTCGCCCTCAGAATGACAATCTCTGGGCAAACGCGTAAGTCCTATCTATAACCCAATATTACCAGTCTGTTTTAAAAAATGGAATCCCCCGCTCAATTCACTTCGGCTCCACATGAATGACCACTCTTTTGATTTCCGCCATTTTTTCTTTCATCAGATATTCAAACCGATTGGTCACATCGTGGATTTTTTCCAGAGAAATATCAGCGGGCGCCAGGCAATGAAACGAAACAAAATATTTTTCTCCGATTTTCCGCACCAGCGTATTATGAACATTGCTGATTTCCTCAACCTCCTCGTCTGTTTTATTCAAGGCCTCCATAACCTTTTGAAGCTCCTCCCGACTGACATTAGAACTCAACACCGCCTCGTTCTTCAGTGGCTCAATATGCGAATTAAGCTCCACGCCATCGCCCAATTCCGCCTTAATTTCTTCTTCGGTCAGAGTAGCCAAATCGTGCGCTTCTTTAATGGTAAGCGCGTCGGGCGCTTCCAGGTCATAGCTGATGTATTGTTTATCGTCGAGTTTATCCACTACGACATCATGCGCTGCCAGATTATGCTTGGCGGCTAAGGCCTGGACTTTCTCCACAATCGTTTCGCTGTCGAGCTGAATTGATTCGGCCCGAACCATTACTTCGGCTCCGACCAGATCAAGTTTAATCTTATCCTGCACCAGACAAATTATTTCCTGCGCCCGATAAATGGAATATTTACGGTTAATGGCAATGGATATTTCAATAAATATATTAGGCCCCAGCGGCCGCGCGCGGACACGATTTATCCGCGCCACACCCTCAACGCTTTCCGCGATTTCCCGCGCTCTATCGGCAATGCCCTCGGGCGCCTTGTCCACCAACACATCAATTGTGCGCTTACCCAAACGGTAACCGGCCAAACCGACAAAAACCGCCACCGCGATAGCCGCCACGGCGTCGGCCCAGATTATTCCGAAGCGGACAAAAACCAATCCAACCATGACCGCGGCCGAACTGTAAATATCAGAGCTAAAATGCAAAGCGTCGGCTTCCAAGGCTTGGCTGTTGGTTTCTTTGGCTACCAGCCTCAAGGCGCGCGAACGGGAAAAATCAACGATGATAGAAAAAACAATTACCGCGAAAGCATACCAAGTCGCGTCTATTTTAACATTTTGATGAATAAGCCGAAAAACGGCCTCATAGACGATTAGAACGCTGGCAACAAAAAGCAGGCCGGTCTCCACCAAGGCGGAAACGCTTTCGATTTTTCCATGACCATAAAGATGGCAATCATCGGCTGGCCGGCCGCCGAATTTGACGGCAAAATATGTCATAACAGCCGCAGCCAGATCAAGCAGCGAATGAGCGGCTTCGGAAAGAATACCCATGCTGCCCGTCAGCAGGCCGGCCACAAATTTGGTGCATGTAAGCGCGATTCCAGCCAAAATCGAACTCAAAGCAACTGATTTCTTTTTACCGTAGTTAATATCCATAGTTTTGCAACCATCTCGCTGTGAATTTTTATTTTTTCTTCGCTCATAATTATCTTGACACAAGAAACTCATATTCAACCTTAGAAAATAAACTATTTGGCAAATCGGCCAATCTTTTTTGTGTAACTTTTATGGCTGGTTCAGATTTATCAATCCCAATCCAGTTGCGATTGAGTGATTGCGCCGCAACAAGTGTTGTGCCGGAGCCAGCAAAACAATCAAGTACCAAATCACCTTCGTTAGATGATGCTTCAATAATAAATTTCAACAAATCCAAATTTTTTTCTGTCGGATATTGAGGATATTGCGGGTCCTTGAATTCCCAAATATCCTGCATTTTCTTTCCATCTCTTTCGTCAAGAAAAATTTTTTTGCGCGGGACACCATTTGCCGACCATTCAATCAATCCTTGCTTGTCCCACTCTTCTAAAATCGCCGGATCAGTTCGCCAGTGGCGACCTTTTGGCGGCTTCATTCCTTTCCATTCCTTGCTCGTATTTCCGTTAGAAGTTTCTCCAGGCGCGTGAAGTGGGATTGTGGTATATTGCCGCCCACTCCTATCCAATTTCTTGAATAAACGCTCCCTGTCTTCTTCTGAAAAAGGAGTACGCGGGTCATTCCAAATCGGACTTTCCGATTTGAAATAAAACAATATCAAATCTTTTATGTTGCCATACGCTTTGCGATAAAAATTTTTGGGATTGCACTTGATACGAGTAATATCGTTTCGGAACATATTCCGTCCAAATACCTCGTCCATTATGAGTTTTACATAGTGTCCAATTTTGTAATCAATATGAAGATAGATTGACCCGCGCTCTGATAGAAGCTCGCGCAAAAAAATTAGTCGCTCACGTAAAAATTCCAAAAATTCTGCTCCAACAAGAGTGTCGCTATACGCAATTGCGTCCCCGTTACTGCTACTGATTGTGTTTGCGCGATCTTCGCTGATTTTGAAATGTCCATTTGTGGCAAAAGGAGGGTCAATATAAATCAAATCAACCCGACTCACATAATCATCGAGTAGAGTTTTTAGAGTAGAAAGATTATCAGCATGAATGAGTTTGTTTTTTGCTCCCTTGCCCGATACAGATTTCAGTTCTGCTCTCGATGTTTTTTCAAGAATATCTTTCTCATGTTTTTTATTGTCATAAGTGATAATCATAAACGCTAAAGCTGATACAGAAACTCACGCAAAACAAGCGCGCTCATAATATTTTCTTCTTTAAGTTTTCCAGTTATATCTTTATACATCTTGTTTTTGCCCTTGATGTAGAGGACACCATCAAGGATCGCCACCTTAACCGCTTTTACATTTTTCGCTTTGATTGTAGCGATAGCGTCATTAAATTGAGCATTCTGGTGCCCTCCGAAATCGGTCAAAAACTTTGCCTCTCCGATAACATACTTTCCATTAAAACGGCCTATGAAATCCAATCCTTTATTATGTTTATAGTTCAGACGTTCGCGGGCAAAAGCCATCATTTCTGCGTCGCTCGCGTCCAAGATGACATTTCCTTTCGTTTTCAAAAATTCATCGAGTTTTATCGGCTGAATTCCTAATGCTTTCTTATTGAGCCAACGCTTGAAAAGAGGTCCTATTTGAGTATTGGTTTCTTTTGGTTTTGGTGAACCAGTATAAACTTCTTTAATTCCCATTTCGTATAGACGGCCACATAGTCGATCAACTGTTGCAGGGTTTCGTTCTAATGCCTTACGGTCACGCCGAAGATAGGCAACATAGGAATTTTTAATGGGGAATAATTCTAGATCTAAAAGACTTTTTAAAAGTCCCTGATTATCACGTTTTTTAAAAGCTATCTCAACATTTTTCCATAGCTTGCTGTCTATGTCGCGAATGCCTTCTGGTATGGTTGGGTATACCTGGAACAGATCGTCCAAATAACTACGCTGATTCGCGTATTCAATACTTAACTGTGTCCAATGGTTTATATTCTTTTTCATAATTATTTTATTAAATCATCAATGCTCAAGAGCTTTCCCTGTTTTCTGAAGCATATCAAGCGTTGGATTTTGATTTTTACTAGTCTCGATTTTAATATCAATAAGCAATCCTACCTCATGTGGAATTTTGTACCACGGTTGTGTCCAGCGCACACGTCAAGTTTCATGTTTTTAAATATGGGTAAAATTCCATTTCGCTCATAATTTTTTTATTAACAATCTGCTCGCCTATTGCGTCCCGAATTGCGCCTATTATTTCGATATCCCAATCAATCTGCTTTGATGGCGGAAGAATCCTTTGTAACAATTCGAAAATTTGATTGTCCAGAAAATCTTGTTGGTTGATTTGCTGTTTTGTCAACTTAGACATAAACCTATTTTACTCCAAAAGTTCATCGATATTTTTGGCGGTGGGCATATCTGGACTCGCCACGCCATTCGACGGGGTAAAAACTAGGGACCTTTGCAACTTGCCCCGTTAGATTTTTTGGTGCGCGATGCAGGGATCGCCACACCTTCGGGTGGTCACCCGTAGGGTGAAACCTGCGATCTCCCCGCAGTATTGCGGGGCGCTCTAACTTCACCCTCCTAACTTTTGAGTGGGTGCAGAAGGATTTGAACCTTCGACCTTTCCGATGTGAACGGAACGCTCTGCCGCTGAGCTATGCACCCAAAAGTTGGGAGGACAAGCTGAGCCTAGCCGTCCAAAAATTTAGGGGGTGAATGAACCACCCACCCTACTCTATCTTCAATTTATTAATCACTTTTTTATGCGGACCCTCTAAAATGTCGAGGAGAAATCGGTCGAACATGCCATAGCGGTATTTGAAATCATCGGTCGTCAAAACCGAATAATTGATAGACTTCCCGACTTCGGCCTCAAGGCTGCCAAGCAGCCGTTTAAGCTTTCTTTTGCTGATTGCGTCGCCGACAACAAAAAGGTCGACACGGCAGTTTTCAGTATTGATAAAAACGCCGGACAAAACTGCCAGCTTAATCCTTCCCAACTCGCCAATCTGTCGAGCAAGTTTGCTCAACGAAGCCGGGGAAGACTTCAAAACCAAAGACCGAAGCTCTTCATAAAAATCAAAATAACGATTGATGTAAAAATAAACGCCAGCCCCTCTTCCCCGCTCCCCGCTCTTTTTTTTGTTTCGCTTTGCCATCTTTTTTGACGCCCCCCTCCCGATCGTCTTTTTCTTCAAAAAGCCTATTTCGTATAACCCATCAATCTGCTTCTTTACAACCCTCGTATTTGCTTGAATTCTTGAAGCGACATCTTGCACCCGATACATAGAATCAGAGTTGCGCAAAAAAAGCTTAAAAAGCCGGACCCTGATCGACGAATCAAAAATTTGTTCCAAAATTTGCGTAGACATAGCTAAAAAGTCAAAAGTCCCGCCCTACGGGTAGTCACCCGAAAACCAGCTAAGCTGGCCGAAGGGTGAAAATGTCAAAAAAGCCCAAACAACTTCTAGCCTTGAGCGCTTTCGACATTCCTTTTGTCATCTTATTATTACTTCTTACAAAATAACATACCGCCGCCAAAAATCAACCCAGTTAGAAGTCGCGCTCGCGCCAAGGGCGCGAGTCCGGAGGACCGCGGCGCGGCTACTTCTAACGGGGTCAACCCACCCCCTTAGCCCTTCGCCAAGTTTGGTGTATAATGATAATATGTCCGGTGGTGAATTTGATCTCACCCCGCAATTACCAACTATGCCAACAGAAGAGAAAAAAATTCAGCCAAAAATAAAAGAAATCCTTATTAAGGGCGAGGAGCAAGGCGCGAAGAAAAAAAAGGTTTTTTGCGAAACTTTTAGTTATCAGCCGGAAAACGTTGAAGAAATCGGTTTAGGCAATCTTTATATCGCCGGCCGGATAGAATCCGACTCGTCGGAGCCATCGCACATATTAAACCTCTTGTCAGCCATTCTCAAAAGAGAATATTATTCCCGGCCAAAAAGAAAACCGCTGAATAGCTTGAGAGAGGGACTTAAAAGGGCTAATATCGCCCTGGCCGATTTGCTAAAAACCGGCAATTCCGACTGGCTTAATAAAATAAGCTTTATCTGTATCGCGCTGGCCAATAACAATCTCTACTTCACCAAAGTTGGGGGGGCAAAAGTCATGCTTTTGCGGGATGCAAAAATGACCGACTTAAGCAATAGGTTAATCCCCGACCAAGAAAAAATATCGCCTCAAAAAGCGTTTCAAAGCATTGCCTCGGGAAAAATCTGCCTAGGCGATCAAATTATTCTGACTACGGCTGATGTTTTTCGACACATTTCTCAAAAAGGCCTCGAACAAATCCTTGAACGAAAAGACATGGTCCAGCTGGAAAAAACTCTTCAAGAAACAAAAGACATTTCCTCTCAAGGAATCATTATCATTGAAGCTGTCCCTGAAGAAAAATCGCCATCCCGCGATACTGAAACCGTAATTATTTCCGTGCCGCAAAAACAAAACACTCAATTCCAACAAGCAAACCGAACAAATAAGATTATAAACGCCTTCAAAGAAAACTCTAAAAATGTCGCTTCCGACGCTTCCTTGCTTTTGAAAGGTTTTATTTTGAGAATTAAAGATAAAACGCGCCGTACCGAAAATCCGGCCCAGCAAGAAAAAAAAATGCCCGCTGAAATAGCGCCTAAAATGGCGCCTGAAATAGCGCCCATTGATCGACATGAAGAAGAACGCGGAGACGAAAAACAACCATCCATCCAGCTGCCTGTGCGAGATGAGCCTACCCCGCTCCCTCAACCAACACCAGTCATTTTCGCCGAAAAGAAACATCCTGAAAAGATTATCATGAAAGACATTTCTGATAAAAAAGAAGAAATTCTTCGCTTAGAAAACGCGGCAAAATCAGAACCAAAAACGACTTCTCTTCCCGCCATCAAACCCCGTGTTGTCGTTAAAAAAAATTGGTCGATGATAGCCGGACCCATAGAAAAATTTTTGCGCCTGCCCGCAAAAAGCTACGCTTTAACGTTGCAGGCGGGCCCGCCTAACACATCAGCATGGTCTCGCAAAATCCGCCAATTGACGCATTTACGAGGCTGGCGAAGTCAAAACGACTCGACACAAACAGAAATTCCGCAGAACCTACCGATTTTGGCGTCGCGCCGCGCGACAACACCACGCCTAAGCCAGAAATACTTTCCGCACAAAACCGCCATGGTCGTTGTTATATTTTTGGCCATTCTCATTGCCGCCTACGTCAGCCACCTTCAACGCCAAAAATATCAGCGACAAATCACTCTGTATGCCAATAATGCGATACAATTCGAAGAGGAATTACGAAACATAAGAAAGATAAATTTGGTTGAGAAACCGACCGTTTTTGCCGATTTCAACCAAACGAGAGAAAACTTTTTCCCTTCTTTTCTTGCCATCAGCAAGGACAATCTATTATCCGCCAACTCGCGATCTTTAGCCCTGTATTTAAAACCGGTTGAGGGCGCCGAAAACGGCAAATTCATCACAACAAACATATTGACCGACAAAAAATGGCGCGGCGCCAAGCTACTCAATGAAAATACGATAATTCTTCTAGATTCGGAATACAATTTCTATCAATACGACTTCGCCAACAAAAGAGCCTCCCCCTTATCGCTGAAACTGCCGTTTGATCAAACCAACATAACTGATTTTCTTGTCTACAACAACAATCTCTATATCCTTGACGAAAAAAACCAACAGATTATCAAATGTCCGGATCTCGGCCAATGCCAACCTTGGCTCAAAGAAAAAACTCTCGTTTCCTCGTCGGCTTCTTTCGCTGCCGATGGATCAATCTATATTTTCAACCCGCAAGAAAATACGCTAACCAAATATTATAACGGCCGCCAGAATGAAACGGTGCGACTGAAAGTCAACCCAAGGCTGTCGGCGGGCAGCAAAATTAGAACCGAAAAGAGGTTTAACAATTTGTATCTTTCAGATCCGGATGGCCAACGCGTAATCATCATCAACAAAAAAGGTGAAACAATTAAACAATACACCAGTCGGGAGTTCATTAATTTAACTGACATAGAAATCAGCGACGATGAAAGCCAGCTTTTTTTCGCCGCCAATCAAAAAATCTATAAAATAAACATTAATGACGGATGAAATTCTATTTTTTACACCGTCATTATTTCTTTTTCTTTAACATCCCCCATCTCGTCTACCTTTTCGTTGTAGTCGCCAACTAATTCCTGCAAATCGTCTTTGGCGCGGAATTTATCGTCTTCTCGAATTTTACCATCGCGAGTCAAATCCTGAATTTCTTTCCAGGCTTTTTCGCGTCGCAAACGAATGGTAATTTTTGCCTCCTCCAGCTTGTCAGACAAAATACTCAATAATTCTTTTCTTTTTTCTTCATTCAGGGACGCGATGCTGACTCGAACAACATCCCCATCGACCGCCGCCGATAAACCGGGACGTGAAGTAAAAATCGCTTTTTCGATTTGCTTCAAAATAGTTTTGTCCCACGGTTGAATAATAAGCACGCGCGGTTCGGAAACATGAATACTGCCAAGTTGTTTAATCGAAAACTTCTGGCCATAACATTCAACAATAATATTTTCAGCCAAAGCCGGCGTTGCCCGACCAACCTGCAATCCGTTCAACTCTGTTTTCAGATACTCAATAGCTTTATCGAAATCCGGTTTGAGTTTATTAATGATGTCTTTATACATGTTTTGTAGAAGCTAATTTACGCCGATGTTTAATGCCATTCTACGCCAATCACGTTTCTTGGCGGCATTTCTTGGCGGTAATTGGCTTCTATTAAGCGTAGCTTGCGTGAGCGTCCCGCTCACAATAGAATCAACATTAACCCCTCGAGAATCAACCTTGAATTAAAACTCGAGTTGCCTAAAAGATTTTTTGTTTCGATGATTTTTCGTAAAATGTCATTCGCCCGCCGCAATCCGCAAAAACTTTTTTCTTTCCCGAGAAGGCCGCCAGAAACAATTGGATCTTCGCATCCGACCGCCGAAAGAAGCAAATCGCGAAAAACGTCAATCCATTGATTTAAAACACGATTTGTCAATTCTGCATCCTTAGACAGCGCTTCGGCATATTTGAACTTGAAACTTAAATCTTTCCCGATTAGTTCGAATAAATCTTTCGCAGCCATCTCTCGCTCCCTAAGAATCTCCGGATGATCCAAATAATTGACGGCGATTCCAGGCCGACCGACGGCGCAACGCAAAAGCTGATTCAGCTCTCCATCACTAAGCTGAACCTTTTTCTGTTTCAATAAATATTCGTTTATTTCCCTATCGCCGACCGATAAAAACTTGATTAGGAGACAACGAGACACTACGGTTGGCAATAAATTCTGATGACTGGAACTAATTAAAAGTATGATTGTTTTCGAGGTTGGTTCCTCCAACGTTTTCAAAAAGGCATTGGCCGCTTCGGGGCTCAATTTATCGGCCTGATTGATAATAATGATTTTGTACGGACTGTAATAAGGAAACAAGCTGACTGATCGACGAATATCTCTGATTTTACCGATACCTATTTCCAGTTCTTTTACCCTTTCCTTAACCTCAATTATTTCCGGCTCAACCAGCAAAACATCGGGGTGGCTATTTTTTTCAATCTCTTGACAAGAGCGGCATTGGCCGCAAAAAGAAAAACTGTCATTTGCCGCCAGCATTGCATTTTTGGCGAACAACGCCTCGCCGCGGGCTCGACGTTCCAACCCGCTCCCCAAATCGCCAAAAATGCAATGCTGGCGGCTCTCACAGCACTGCAGCGACTTCGCGAATTCCAGCGCCACCGTTCTTTTACCCAAATGTTCCGTGCCAACAAACAAATAAGCATGTGCGAGTTTATCATTGGCAATGCTTCTATTGAGAAACTGGATGATTTTTTGATGACCGATGATCATATTTTGTAGAAGCCACCCTACGCCAACCACTGCCGCCAATTTACGCTAAACGTTTTGGCGTTTTTTTTGGCTTCTAAAATATTTTTCTTGGCGCCAATTGGCTTCTATGGTTAGCGCAAGCTCCGCTTATTAACGCGAGGCGTTGCAACGAAGTCTTTATCGAAGACTTCGTTTATACACCTCCAGATGCTCCAATGCTATCCCAGTTCCTTTAACCACGCAAAATATCGAATCGTTAACCAATGAACACCCCACTCCCGTTGACTCGGTGATCAGCTTATCTAAATTGCGGAGTTGCCCGCTTCCGCCCGATAAAACCATGCCCCCCTCCATCACATCGGCTGACAACTCGGGCGGAGTTTCGTGCAACACGGTTTTGATGGTCTGGATGATTTGTCTCAACTGTTCTGAAATTGCCGCGCAAATCTCATTGGTTTTCACTTCAACAATATGCGGAAGGCCGGTGATAAGATCGCGGCCGCAGACCCCAAAAGACTCTTCTTTATCGGAAGGCAAAGCGCTGCCAATTTTTATCTTAATTTCCTCGGCAGTGCGTTCGCCGATGGCTAAATTATATCTTTTCTTGATATAATCGCTGATTGCTTGGTCCATTTTATTGCCGCCAACCTTGGTCGAAGCGCAGGAAACAATGCCGCCTAAAGAAATAACAGCCACTTCCGTCGTTCCCCCGCCAATATCAATAATCATATGGCCAATCGGTTCATTAATAGGAATGCCAGCGCCAATCGCGGCTAAAATCGGCTCTTTAACGACATAAGCCGCCCGAGCACCAGCTTTCATCGTCGCGTCAATCACCGCCCGCTTTTCGGTTGAAGTGATACCGGCCGGTACAGCCACCATTACCTCTGGCCGAAAAACTTTAATGCGTCCAATCGCTTTATTAATAAAATACTTCAACATCGCTTCGGTTATCCGATAATCGGCGATAACGCCGTCGCGCATCGGACGAGAGGCAATAATCGTTTCCGGCGTTCGGCCCAACATCTCCCTTGCTTCGTTACCCACGGCCAAAACGCGGTTTTCTTCTACTGAAACCGCGACTACGGTCGGCTCGTTAATAATAACCCCTTTGGGCGGAACATAGACCAGGGTGTTCGCTGTGCCAAGGTCAATTCCAATCTTTTTTATAAACACAAAAATTTCTAATTAATCTAATTATTCTAATTTCTAATTAAATCCCGAATCCGAATTCCGAGAAAATTCTCAATAGCCAATATCCAATTAGACATTGCGGGTTGGTTATTTATTCGACATTCTGGTTTGGTCATTGGTTATTTTTTAGATTAATTAGATTCAGGACTTACGCGGCACAACGCGGGTAAGCGCGTAACTCCTGTTAGGTTAATTAGAATAATTAGACATTAACGCGCTGAATATCCGCTCCCAGCTCTCGTAATCTTCCGTCCAGATTTTCATATCCCCTCTCAATCTGATAGATATTGTCTATCTCCGTTTTGCCTTCGGCAATCAAGGCGGCGATGACCAAAGCCACGCCGGCTCGAAGATCGGGGCTGACTAATTTTTTGCCGAATAATCGTGTTGGCCCCTCGATAACAACCCGATGCGGATCGGCCATAATGATATTCGCGCCCATTTGAGTTAACAAGTCGGAAAAAAGCAGCCGCCGGTCATAGATAACTTCGTGAATCAAGCTGATACCCTCCGCTTGGGTCATTAAAACAGTATAAGGCGATTGCAGGTCCGTTGCAAATCCCGGATATTCGTGAGTCTTAACCCCGCAAGCCTTAATCTTTTTAGACGGTGAAATCTTTATGCTATTTTTGCCTAACTTATAATTAACTCCGGCTTTGTCAAACTGCGTCCAAAGCGCCTCCAGGTGCGCTGGTTCACAATCATTTATCAGGATGCCGCCGCTATTTGACGCTGCCGCCGCCATCATCGCAAAAGTTCCGGCCTCGATTCTGTCAGGAATAATTTCATACTCTCCGCCACCCAACTTCCTCACACCCTTAATCATAATAGTAGAAGTTCCCGCTCCCTCGATTTTGGCGCCGATAGAATTAAGGAAATCAGCCAATGCCGAAATCTCTGGTTCCATAGCGCAGTTTTTTAAAATCGTGGCGCCCCCAGCCAAACAAGCAGTCATCATCAAACTTTCAGTTCCGGTAACGGTAACGGTAGGGAAAAAAATGGTCGCGCCCTTCAATTTTTTCGCCGTCAGGCGATAATAATTATCTTCGGTTTCTAAAACAGCGCCCATTTTTTCAAATCCGTCCAGAAACAAATCTATCGGCCTTATCCCGGCTCCGATAACGCATCCGCCCGGATGCGGAAAGCGGGCTTCGCCGCGAGTCGCTAAAAGCGGTCCGACAAACATTATCGAGGCCCGAAATTTATTAACCAATTCCGCCGGCAAAGTTGTGCCGTCATTATTTTTTTGTCGCACCCCTGCCACACCTTTCCCGCGATTCTTTACCTCGTGCCCCAACGCCCCAAGCATTTCCTCTGCTCGAAACACATCCTCAATCTCCGGCAAATTCTTTACGACAATCAATTCTTTCGTCATTAAAGCTAAAGGCAAAGCTTTCAGGGCCGCATTTTTACTTCCACCCACCTTAATTGTGCCCGTCAACGGCTTTCCGCCGCGGATAACAAACTTAGACATAAATCGTCTGTCATTCTGAAAGAAGTGAAGGATCTCATCAACGACGCTCATGAGATCCTTCGGGCTACGCCCTCAGGATGACAGTTATGAGTTCGATTATATTCGTATCCTACCTAAATTTTCTGTTTTTTACAAGTCGCTAAATTTTTAAACCAGTCGCCATTTTTAATTAAATTCACAAAGAAAAAACTCCCCGGGCGGGGAGCTACAACGATTCAAAGATTAAATTAATACGGAAGAGGCACGTTGGGAGGATGCAAATATTTATAAGGGCGGTGCAAACGCCAGGTTATCTTCCCGTCGGGCGCCACTTCCACGCACAGGCATTTGGACATTTTAAAACATAAACCCCGACACTCAAACCTGGAGAAATGGTAGCACGTGCGGCTGGCCGAAAAAACCTCAATAGCATAATACCAATGGTAAAGACTGCTTGTTAACCCCCCAAGCGACTCTAGGGTTAACTTTTCGGGGTCGATAACTGCGGACCTCCAACCCGTTTTAATGCCCGGCAAGCCCTGCAGACTACTCCAGAAACAAAACGCCCTTTTGGGAATTTTAAAAGTTGCCAATTTTTCTCCTCCTTAGCCAGTTTTTATTTAAAGGCTATTTATAGCCTATCACCATTCGCTTTATTTGTCAATATTTTGTATAATGCCACCCTATTCTGGACTCTTGAGGTATTTTAAAATTTGGCATG
>CAYYTW010000018.1:0-21602 GCA_964474765.1 uncultured Candidatus Saccharibacteria bacterium | reverse complement strand
GCGGAAAATCATTTCTTGGACGATGTGGCCGGTAACGGCAAGCTGAATAGTTGGCGTCAGACCAGTTCCGATAATCGGAATAATCGGCATCAGTGAGTTATAAACCCATCTGCCAGTTTGTAGTGCCCAAATTTCAATAGCGATAGAGATAATGAAACATCCGAGTATAACAAATAACGATCCGCTTAACTTAAGTTTTTGGCCGGCGAAAAGAGCAATAAAAACCAAAATTAAAATTATTACGGCGTCGGCGAGCGCTGTCTTGAATAATATAAAGCCGGTTATCGGCCCGCCTCGATAATTTAAATACAAGGCGCTGTGCAGAATTTCCCACGCCCAATTTAGAAAAAATGCCAGGACAAAAACCGATATTAATTTCTTAAACATGAATTAATTCCTAAATTTCTACACCCAAAAAACCCATGAGCAGCATGGACCGGGTTTTTCAATATGACAATCTTCACGTTAGTTTCTTTATCTATATTTGATTTTGCCATTCTTCATTTCTTTCCAATGTTCCGGAATGCCACCCTCGATTTCGGCCCCTTCGCTGTCAACGTTAAACTTCTTTTTGGCAATCGCCATAAGGGATTTTTCGGCATCTTCACCTTGCATATATGCTTTTTTTACCGCTTCCCACACAACTCCGATTTCATTAAAAGCAGCCGGGTCAATCCATCCCTTAGGATTATTTTCGGTAGATTTTTTCCGGGCATCTATCAAAATTTCGTCATCAATCAACAAGGCATCATTTTTGAGAATTATTTTTTTCATATTGATAAAATTATTACTATGGCGGGGACGATGTCCGCAAGTTAGAACCGAAATATCGAGCAAAGCGGCTAACTATATGGACTATTGACCCAATTATACAGGAATTGAGGGCTATGTTCAAAGTTCATCCAGAATGGTTTGAGGCGCCTAAGCCGAAGTCAGATAAAGGACAAAATGCGGTTGATTATTCAATTAAATAAACTCCGCACCCCGCTTAATCAAGATTGACGTAGCAACTCGTTCGCGTAAAGCTTAAGGTGATTTTCTAAAATATCTTTTTTGCGAGAGAAAACACCATCAGTACAGCAAAGATATTGACCAAAATTCATAAGTTGCACAAGATCATTGTTGTTTTTCTCGGTTGGACCATCTTTTTTTCTTGATTTGCAATAAAAAATCGCTTTCTTTGGTGAAATTGGCATAAATATCCAAAAATCTTTCTTCCCGATTTCCCACCAAGGGACAAAGTGTAAGATAGTTTGCCGTTCAAAATCTAGAAATACTACTGGATTATCAGACACCACAAACTCATCGGTGCTATTTGCTGGAACCTCAAGAATATGTAAATTGCCCTTATAAATTTTTTCGCCAATATCAGATGCAATAATTAAGGATAGTAGCAATCGTTGTGGTTTACCTCCTTCTATTCTTGTGTTCGTAGTACCATTTTGTAATTGGTCGTATGTAATACCAATACCATTATGAGCAACTTTTTTAACTAAAACTTCTTTATTGCCAAAATCAGAATAATCTATAAGTTTGTTGGAATACCCAATCGAGAAAAAGCGTAAAAGATAATCATGGAATAGTGGTACTCTTGTGATTTGATGCCCTATAAAAATCGCGAGGGTACTTTCTTCTAAAAAAGTTAAATCCAAAGACGAGGATGTATTGATTAACTTGATAATATTAGAAGCCTTACTCTCTAACACTTCAGCAAATAATTTTTTACGCACGAAATCGCTAGGCAACCCTTTTGTTTTCCCAATATCCCAATCTGTTTCCCCAGCTATACCATTGATTGCCATTTTCTCAATAGAGTTTTTGCTTTTTGACCAACAGAATACATTACCTTTATCCGTTCCTGTTTCAGCTACTCGCCACCTTTTCAATAAGAGTCTAGGAACATAATGATCAAAGATTCCTGTCTCTCCAGTATTTAAGTAAACCATTGACTCAAAATAACCAAAGAAGCTCATTATTGAAAAAATGAGTTTTGCCGACCATTGTTTCCTTCCTAAACGCTTACGAAAGACAAAATTGCGGAACTTATTACCCGCTTTATAAAATAACCAGATAAAGAAATTAATTTTATTGTTGCCCATGTGGATAAATCTACTTCTTTTTATATAGGTATCATACTATAATATACATATGGCAAGCAACCAAATCTTCAAAGCAGTCTATTTTTCTGACTACAAAGAAACAAACCCAAAAGCAAAGGGTGTTGTTTTGGCTTTTGGTGAGAGAAACCTAGATTTGTACAAAAGCGTAGCTGATCTTGGAAGTAATGAATTACGCAACTTACTTGGAACCGAATCTTATCTTGAGCTAGAGCAACGCGCGCAACAGGAAGGATTGCCGATAAATACTTACTGTCTTTGGTATTTGCGAAAAAATCTTGGCGTAGAAGAAGTAACACCGAAGACAGTAAAGAGTGATGAAAGGGCAATCTCCAACTTTATAAATCAGGTCATTAAAGGAGATTGCTTGGAAGCAATGAAAGAAATTCCAGCAAAATCAATAGATATGATTTTGTGTGATCTGCCATACGGCACTACGCAAAATCACTGGGACAGCGTTATCCCTATTGACCAACTTTGGAATCACTACGAGCGTATTATAAAAGATAAGGGTGTTATTGCTCTTACGGGACAAGGGCTCTTTACGGCGAACCTTATGCTATCTAATCCAAAATTGTTTAAATACAAAATTACCTGGGTTAAATCAAAACCGACTAATTTTTTGAATGCAAAGAAGCAACCGCTTCGCAAGCACGAAGACATTTGTATTTTTTATAAAAGCCAACCTGCTTATAATCCACAAATGACCTACGGCGAACCTTACAACAAAGGTTTTAGGAAAGATCAATTTACCGGAAGTTATGGCGATTTCAAAACCGTTGAGGTAAAAAGCAATGGCGAGAGATACCCTACTGACGTGGTCTATTTCAAAACTGCCGAGAGTGAAGGTGAAGTTTATCATCCAACACAAAAACCAGTGGAGCTCGGCCGCTATCTCATTCGCACATTCACAAAAGAAGGAGATGTGGTCTTAGACAATACTTGCGGCAGTGGAAGTTTCCTTGTTTCGGCAGTTTTGGAGGGAAGAAAATTTATTGGAATCGAGAAAAACGAGGATGTTTATCTTTTCAAAAAGCATAGGGTTGATTACATCGAGATTTCCAAAAAACGCATCAAAGATGCTGAAACTCAATATAGGGCAGAGAGCAACAAACTAAAGCTATTTTAAATCCCGCTATACGGCTCCTCTTGGAGAATTTTTCGTGCTTTTTCAATCTCGCTATCAGTCAACACACCTTTTTCTTTGAGCCAGTATAGCAGATGAAAATACTGATTTGAGTGTAAAACTGGCTTCACGATTTTATTTATGCCAGTTTCTTTTTGAACAAAAACAAGGTGTTTTTCAGAAAGCACACCCCGACCAATAAGGTCATATACAATTCTAATGGCATCAACCGAGGTAAGATTTAGGTCGCCCTTGTGACTTCTATCTTTCTCGACGTCTGGCAGATCAATACTTAACAAATCTTCAACTGTCTCCAGTCCATTGAGATTGCGATTATAATACTCTATTTCTTGTCCACGATAAGTAAACCATGTTCTTCCTTGTTCGGTGAGAAAACCGCGCGGCAAGTAAACACCCTCGTTGGATACCCGTTCTTTTGATACCCAGCCACATATGTAAAGTATCCATTTTCTTTGTCTGGTCGTACCCGGAAGCTCTCTTTTGCTAGGAGTTTCGAGATGGGTCATAACATAAATATCAGCGTCTAGTCTTTCGTCATGCATCTGTCGCGCGAAAAAATTATGTTTCGCTTCTCTTGCAATGCCATCACTACTTTCGTACTCCTCTTTGAATGGTAGGGCACCACCGCGGCATTTAACATCAACCTTTATCCCGGAGGGAAGTAAAAAGTCATATCCTAAAGGATGGTCCTCTGGATTTATTTCTGGCATACCCAGCTTGTTCCGTATAACCATTTCTGCAAGCGCGCCAAAACCTTGTTCTTCTGAACTTCCTCGCTCTGCCCCAGTTCTATTTTGATTTGCACTAATATACTCTGCCGCTTTTTGTCGCAACTGAAAACCAAGCTCATCGGTGAGCTTTATTACTATTGGTTTTGGATGCTTGTATTTATATATGGTTCTAGCTTGGTAATCTGGCGGTACCTTTTGGTTAAAATCCGAACTTTTTTTGACGAAAATCCGGATTGCGAATTCTGACGCTCCGCCCCGCCTCTGGCGGGGCGAGGCAACAATCGCCCAAAATCCGAATTCTGAAAATTGGCGGAGGGAGCGAGATTCGAACTCGCGATACCTTTCGGTATACCCGCTTTCCAAGCGAGCGCACTCGGCCTCTATGCGATCCCTCCACTATACAGTTGTTTTATATTTTTCGATTATATTTTTATATTGCAGCCTTAACAATTTTCTGCCCCCCGTTGTTTTTAGAAATTTTTCCCGACGCATTGCATCACTTTTAAGAACATAAGCCTCGTAACCAATTAATTCAAGCGGTCTAAAATTTTTTGTTGATTTAACTTTCCCATTGGAATGTTCCGAATACCTTCTTTTTAAATTGTCAGTAATGCCTTTGTATATATCTGAATTACTCAGCAACAAAAAATATACATGAAACATATTGTTGATTTTGGATTCGCCCAGTCATACGACTGGGCGTCCGATCGAATGACCGGACGAACCCTCGGTACCTTGCGGTACACAGACTTTCCAGGTCTGCCGTTTCAACCGCTCACGCACCTCTCCCTACCCCGTTTTTTAATTTTCTCGTCCTTGGGGGTTGAAATTTTTCAAAACGTACTCTTGATAAGCCGGCGTTGACTTAAACGCCAAAAGTTTCTTCAAGCAGTCTTTTTTTGCCATTTCCATCATTTCAAACTCCTGCTTCAGCTGGCCCAATCGCTGATCTAATTCCTTTTTGCTTTCCGATCCTCCCTCAAAATCGATCAATTCGTTTTCAACATCGGCAATCTCTAATTCATGCCAAGACTGCTTGGCTTGCCAGGCGAAATATTCTTTTTTCAACAGCTCGACCGCTTCCAAATCAAAACCCCCCTCGTTCGCCTCGGACTTATTATATTTTGTAAATTGATTGATAGATTCTCGCGTTGGTTCCATATTGTTTAAATATTGTTTATTTTTTTAAATTGGCAATTAAGAATAAATTGATGATTAAAAATTTCAAAATTTACGCGGCCAACTCTGCTTATCCCTCTAGCCGATTCGACTGCCGAGATTCCTGCTCCTTTTTGGCCCGCGTTTTGCAACGTATTAATGGAGTCATATCCACCAGCAATTTATTCTCCAACATTGCTACCAATTCTTCGCGGCTAAGCTCAACCGGAGAAAGCTCTTTCTGCCGATAAGCTTCTCCGTGTTTGTTTATAAGATCAGTATGAATTTCCCCGCGATAATCCTTGAGAAGATTTTCTGCGTCTTTGTACAAATTAAGTATTTCCGCCCAATTCTTCACGCCTCCAGTCACAATTCCCGACAAAACCTCTTTCTGTTTATCGGGATTTTCTTCATTTCTTGCCGCAAGATACTTATTGAGCCACTCGTGCCAATTCTTATCCGTTGCGGCAGCATCCATAAAGCCATCAACTTCATCATAGACCATTAACGCCTCGTCTGGCAGATGCGAAACCAGCAAATCTTCGGTATCAACCGTTTTTGAACGCGAGTGCCAGATATTATTCAATTCTTCCCGTATTTCATCCAACTCCTCCAAGGTATATTCTTTTAAATCCCACTTTTCCAAAAATGCCGACTTTGTCTGTTTGATCCTTTCGGGAGTCGACCCCAATTGCTCACGATGAAATTGTTCAAATTGCGCCATATTTTTAAATGAAGCTCCGCGCCTGGAAGTCGGCGACATCTTCCCCTTCTTTTCAGGAACGGAATCCTCACTATTCTTAGTCATAGTCTTTTTTAACACTCGTGCCACGAAGAACCCTAATTCGTTCTTCAATTGGTGGGTGTGTCATAAACAGGGTCGAAACTTTTTTCCCCCTGAAGGGGTTAGAAATATACAGATGCGCCGTGACGTTGGAAGCCGCGCGTAAAGACGTTTGGTCGGCCGCAATCTTTTCCAGGGCGGACGCAAGTCCCTCTGGATAACGGGTTAAAAGCGCGCCGGAGGCATCGGCCAAAAATTCCCTTTTTCGCGAAATCGCTAACTGAATAAGCATGGCAACCAGCGGAGACAAAATGGCTAATGCGATCCCGACCAACATCATTATCGCGCCAAGCTGCCCCTTGTCTTCGCTGTCGCGACTTCCGCCGGAAAACCAAGTCCAACGCAGAAACCAGTTAGAGGCAATCGATATAAAACCAACCAAGACCACAATTACAGTTGATATCAACATATCATAATTACCAACATGGGAAAGCTCGTGCGCCAAAACGCCCTCCAGCTCCGAACGATTCAATTTTTGCAATAGACCGCGCGTAACCGTAACAACGGCATGTTTGGGATTCCTACCGGCAGCAAAAGCATTCGGCGCCGCCTCGTTGATAATATATAACTTCGGGGTCGGCAAACCGGCGGTAATGCATAGATTTTCCAAAATATGATAAAGTTCCGGATTTTCATCGTGTTTTACTTCTTTCGCGCCCGACATTGCCAAAACAATCTTATCAGAATACCAGTAACTGAAAAAACTCATTAGAACGCTGAAAGCTACCGCCGCGTACAGAATAATCGGAGAATTGAAATTATAAGAGAACGCGCAACCCAAGCCGATAACAAAAACCAAAAACAGCGTGAATAGAATCCACGTTTTATGTATATTTTTGTCTTTTTGGGTATAAAGAGTCGGCATTTGTCGGCTTACGGACTGCAGACTACGGCATCTGCTATAGACCATAGTCAGTAAGCGGTAGTCAATTACTAACTTAGATTATACCTTATTTTTTCTTCCAAGCGCAACTTTTGTCTCAAATTATCCAGTTCTTAACTTTCTATATTATACCACAAATTATGATAGATTTCAAGGAATTTAAAACTCCCCCGCAATGCTGCGGGGGGAGATAAGATTTTTTATCTCTTTTTGCGCGTCTTCTTGTTGTTGAAGGCGATATCAAAAACTTCTTTGATGTTTTTTACAAAATGAACTTTCAATCCGGCTTTGAAATCCGGGTGAACTTCAGCAAAATCTTTTTCGTTTTCTGCCGGCATAACGATTTCCTTGATTCCTGCAAGCTTAGCGCCGATAACCTTTTGCTTTATCCCGCCAACGGGCAGAATGGCGCCGCGAAGAGTTATTTCGCCGGTAAAAGCGATTTTTTCCTTTACGGGTTCGTTCTTAAGGAGCGAGGCTAAAGCAACTGCAATAGCAACGCCGGCCGACGGACCATCCTTCGGAACGGCGCCGCTGGGGATATGAAGATGAATCACCTTATCCTCAATATCCGGCAAATGCAATAAGTATGCCGCCACGAGCGTTCTGGCAACCAAGGCAGATTCAGACATCACATCTTGTAGGGAACCAGTGCAAAGCATTCCCTTTGTTTCCGGTCCGACAAATTTAGACGGGCACTCTTTCGCTTCGATGTATAAAATATGCCCTTCACCCAGTGAAGAAACCGCAAGTCCGATAGCAACGCCCGGCGGTAAATTCGCTTCCAAGCCTCTTTCTAAATGTTTTCTGACGCCGAGAAATTCATGCAAATTCTTAACGGCAATTTCGTGTGGACCGTTATCGCCGCGCGCGACCTTGACCGCTACCTGCCGACAAAGAGTGGCGATTTCCCTTTCCATCTGGCGTACGCCGGTTTCCTGAGTATAAAATCTGGCAATATTTTCTATGGCATCGGGGGAAACAGTAATTTGCTCGGGCTTAAGGCCAACGGCCGCAATTTGGGTCGGCAATAAATACTTTTGGGCGATATGCAATTTTTCCAAGGTGGTATACGCTTCAGTTGGAATAATTTCCATACGGTCGAGCAGGGCGGGATGGATTAGTTCGGCGTTATTGCCGGTCGCGATAAAAAGCACTTTGGACAGGTCGAACGGCAAATCGAGACAATTATCCCGGAATGAGTAGTTTTGCTTTGGGTCGAGAACCTCCAGAAGCGCCGACATCGGATTGCCGCTTACCCCCGTCACGTTACCAACCTTATCGATCTCGTCCAGCATAAAGACCGGGTTGTTGACGCCAGCATCGATCAATCCCTGGATAATCTGGCCGGGTAAAGCGCCGATATATGTCCGCCGATGCCCCTTGATTTCTGTTTCGTCGTGCATACCGCCCAAGGAGCGGCGGACGAATTTCCTTCCCAGCGCCCGGGCAATCGATTGGCCAAGCGAAGTTTTTCCAGTACCGGGGGGACCGATAAAGCAAAGAATTTGTACGCCGTAATCCGGCCTCAACTTCTTGACGCTCAAATATTCCAAGATCCTCTGCTTCTGTTTTTCGAGATAGGCATGATCGTTTTCGAGAATTTCCTGGGCTTGGTCAATATCTAAATTGTCTTGGGTCGCCTTATTCCACGGAGCCGACTCGACTAACTCAAGATATTTCATCACCACTTCATACTCGTGGTGACCAGGCTGGAGATATCTTAACCTGTTTACCTCGGCTATCACCTTTTTATCAACTTCTTCCGGAAGATTCAATTCGGTTATCTTGTCCCGCCACTCCGTATAAGGATTTTTTCCCGCCGCCACGGCAGAATTCACCCCCCTTTCCGCTCCCTGCAACTTTAACTTCTCAATTACGACTTCGATTATGCAGTGCAACATTCGAGCCCGTTTGTTTGCATCAAGCTCTGAAAGGTAAATCTCTTGTTCGGTAACATGAAAAAGTTCATTGCTTCTTGTTTGTTTAACCAAATAAAGGATAATCTGTACGGCGACAGAATCAATAAATACATCAAAAAATTCGCAGGGTTTAAAAATCTCGTCGGAAAATATCTGCGTCAACTGATTTAGTTCCCCGCACAAATTTTGCGTTGTCTTCAAAAGTATACGCTGTACCTGCGTAATAGGCTTCGTTGTGCAAGGCAAATAGTCTGATTCGGTCGCCTCGACAATTATATAATCTTCGCTCAAGCTTTCAATAACATTGGCGATTTTTAGTCTTCTTTTTGTAGACAAAAATTTGTTTCCCGATGGATGCGCGTCAAGTTTCATGCCAGCGATAATTTGACCAGCGACCGGATCACAACGCGAAAAAGCAATGTACGCGACATCGGCATAAAGTGTTTCCAGCGCTTGTTCGGCTACCGGTGATTTTCCGGTAACTACTTCAAAAGGAAAAATCATGCCCGGGATTGGAATAATTGGGAAAAGAGGCGTCATAACAACTAACACCCGTTTTTGGTGCTGTCCGCATGTCTCAACCATTAACTATATACCCCCTTAATCGGTTAGTTGTCGAAGAACCAATGTTATAGTAACAGGAAAAAACCCGAAAGGTCAATAAAAAAAACGGGTTTGCCACCCGTCATAATTTTTAAATGTTTCATTTATGTTTCGGTTTGTTTTTCAGCCGACCAAAAATGATGGCCGCTGCCGGGATAATCACGCTGCACAATACCGCCAAAGCATACTGCTTGCTAGTCATGGCAATTAAAGCCGCTATCTCATACAGACACAAAACGGGACTCATTAACCACCTTTTAATCTGCCGCCACATGTCCCCTCCCCTAACGTTTTGTCGCAAGTTCAACGAATCGATCGACGACGGGATAAAGTGCCTTGAAAAACCCCCGACCTCGTTTTTGCAAATATTGCATGTTTTCCTGAACTGCCTGATTGGGAACGCCCCAGGTGTGCGCACGGATCCTTCGAACTCCCCGCGAATTAGATAAAAACAGTGCCGAAATCACCGACGCAGGCGGCTGCGGATATCCACAGTCATCATTTATAACCTTCGCTCCGGGAAGCCGGAACTCCTGACCCAACCTGCAAAATGCTTGCTCGAGATTAGTATAATTAAATTCGGTCAGATTATATTCGAGACTTGCCAGAGTTAAGACGCCAACGATTAAATCCGCCAAAAATTCCTCCGGGCACTCATCTTCCCCGACAAAACGCGACCAATCGTATTTCTTTTCTTTCTTGTTCCAAAACCAACCAAAAATCATATCCGCGCCTCCGTCCAACAAAAATCAGCGTTAATAATCTATGTCAATGCCCGCGTCTTTCATTGATAAAACCAAAGTGCTATATTCGAAACAATGACAGCCGCTGGTGTTCGGTGGTTGTACCCACTGAAGCCACTGTGGACGATCATAAACCCTTGCCGCCGTTTCCAGAAGATGAGCCGGCCAGCCATTTTTTACATAGGGCTTTTGGAGATATCCAGCGTGAGGCCAGATTTGCTTTTGAATTTCCCCTAAAAATCCGGGTAATGGCCGATATGGCCAAGAGTCCGGGTCGACGCAATAACGGAAAAACCAATCAAATCCTGGAAGAATTAAAGAATATAAATTCTTCGAACCATGCCTGTCAAGTTCCATTGCCGCCCGAAACATGGGAGCTAAACTGAAATATGAATACCAGATACCCGCAAGAGTGCGCTTGGTTTCATAAACTAATATCCCATTCGGGCCGATAGAACGCTTGATGTGCGCTTCGAGATCGTCAGCGTCGCGGTCCAAAAATTCCGGAGCCAAAATCGAGTCTGTCATAATACAGCCGAGATGCCCCCAAGAACCCCAATTATTAGCGGATTTTTTTATTTCTTCGGCGGCAGGCCGATAAACATGCTGCAGCCAAACTTTAAAGGGGCCGCGATTCCAATCGAAATTCTCTAAATATTGATACGCTCGCAAGAACCGAAAACCCCCGTAAACCAAATATAATTTAGACTCCCCACTCTTGGCCTCCCGACAATTTGATGACCATGCCGCCATAAAATCAGTGGCTTTTATGGCATATTTATCAAATCCGGTAAGACGATAGGCCAAAGATAAAACCAAAGCGGCGTGGGTATCGTTTTCCAGGGCGGCCACTGCCTTTCGGTTGCTCCGATAGTTCGTGTAATAAGGCGGGATATCCAAAACCACGGATGGATTTGGCGTAATCTCTAAAAGTCGATCGGCCTGTCTTATAAAATCCTTTAGTAAATCAATCTCAACATCTTTTACTCCGTTTATTCCAGTCGGCGTAATCAACATATCTAAGCTGGGGTGTTGCAATTTAAAACCACAACCTCCAACAAAAATTGTTACCGCCAGAATTATAAGCACTAAAACGCGCAGCAGTTTTCTCTCCATCTCATTCACCCTTAATTTTTCATTGTCAAAGAAATAAGCTTCGCTAACCTCTTCGCTTTTAGTATCCCATATCCATCCCGCCCATTGACGACGGCATGCCGCCCTTCTTCTCTTCTTTTTCAGGCAAATCGGTTATGACAGTTTCGGTTGTCAATAAAAGCGCCGCGGCCGACACCGCGTTTTGCAAAGCGGAGCGGGTTACTTTGGTCGGATCAATCACTCCGGCCCTCACTAAATCCTCATACTTATCTTCCGCCGCGTTATAACCGTAGCTATTAGCTGCGTTCTTTTTCACCTCTTCAACGACAACGGCACCATCTCTACCGGAATTGGAAGCGATAAGCCGCAAGGGCGCTTCAAGGGCGCGTTTCAATATATTCAGTCCGATTTTTTCCTCGCCCCTAACCTTGACATCGTCTAACACTTTCAAAGCTCTGACTAATGCCACGCCTCCGCCGGGAACAATTCCTTCTTCCACGGCCGCGCGGGTGGCGGCTAAAGCATCCTCGATTTTTTGCTGTTTCTGCTTTTGTTCAATTTCTGTGGCCGCACCGACTTTGATTACCCCGACGCCGCCAGCTAATTTTGCCAGCCTTTCCTGCAGTTTTTCCTTGTCAAAATCGGATGTTGTTTCGTCAAGCTCCCGCTTAATCTGGCTGATGCGCGCCTGAATATCTTCTTTTTTGCCGCGGCCGTCAACAATTGTAGTCTTCTCTTTGGTTGCCACAATTCTCCTCGCCCGACCAAGCATTTTAATTTCAACATTTTCCAGTTTTAATCCTATATCTTCCGAAACAACTTGCCCGCCAGTCAAAGCCGCGATATCGCGAAGCATCTCTTTGCGGCGATCGCCGAATCCTGGCGCCTTCACGGCTAAAGCGTTAAACACGCCGCGAAGCTTGTTCACAACCAAAGTGGCCAACGCTTCTCCTTCAACCTCTTCGGCCACAATAACTAATTCTTTCTTGCCGCCCTTGGCTAAAGTTTCGAGAATCGGCAAAATTTCCTGTATTGACGAAATCTTTTTATCGGTAATTAAAATATGCGGGTCATCGTATTCAGCTTCCATCTTTTCGGCGTTGGTAATCATATAAGGACTGATATATCCCTTGTCGAATTGCATCCCTTCGACGATTTCTTTAGACAAACCAAATGTTTGGGATTCCTCGACTGTTATAACCCCGTCTTTTCCGACCTCCTGCATCACATCGGCAATCAAATCTCCGATTTCTTTACTTTCGGCGGAAATTGTCGCCACTTGAGAAATTTCGTCTTTGCCGGCCACTGGTTTGGATATTTTCTTCAACGCCTGCACAACGCCTTCAGTGCCTTTTTCGAGACCCCGGCGGATAGCTAAAGGATCGGCCCCGGCAGTAACATTTTTTAAACCCTCGGAAATAATCGCCTG
The DNA here is from genome assembly GCA_964474765.1 of uncultured Candidatus Saccharibacteria bacterium. Taxonomy (GTDB): domain Bacteria; phylum Patescibacteriota; class Minisyncoccia; order Portnoybacterales. The sequence goes on along the minus strand of CAYYTW010000018.1, from coordinate 8,930 downwards.
CGCCAAAATTGTGGCGGTGGTTGTTCCGTCGCCGGCCACCTCATTGGTTTTATTAGCCACTTCTTTAATAATCTCGGCGCCGATATTTTCAAACTTGTCTTCCAGCTCTACTTCCTTAGCAATAGTTACCCCGTCATTGGTGATATTGGGCGCGCCAAAACCTTTGTCAATGACGACATTACGGCCTTTCGGCCCCAGGGTTACTCCGACTGCGTTGGCTATTTTATCAACGCCCGCCTTAAGGCGGCGCCGGGCCTGCTCGCTAAATAAAATTTGTTTTGCCATAAATTTAGAAGCACGAAACTCGAATATCGAAATTCGAAACAAATTTTAATTTCCAAATGTTTAAAATTCAAAACTTTTTAGTCATTTGGATTTTGGTGATTTAATATTTTTTTTCGGATTTCGGATTTCGGATTTCGGATTTTAGCCATTCTTGAGTTTACTCAAGAATGGCAAGTATATCTTCTTCTCTCGCGATCAAATATTCCTTGCCGTCGACCTTAACTTCATTCGGCCCGTATTTGGTGAACAAAACCACATCCCCTTTCTTAACGCCCATCGGGACGCGTTCGTTTTTCTCATTTAATTTTCCGGGGCCGGTGGCGACAATTTTGCCCTGCTCCGGTCTTTCTTTTTCCGCGGTTTCCGGCAGATAAATTCCGGAGGCGGTCTTTTCCTCGCCCGAGATGGGTTCAATCACCACCCGGTCGACTAAAGGTTTTATCTTCATGCTTCATGTAACATATAACATGTAACATGTAACAGATTTGACTCCCGCTGCCAACGCAAAAAACAAGAGTTTGTTTGTTATATGTTATATGTTATATGTTGTGTGATTATTAGCACTCTAACATATCGACTGCTAATTATTAAATTTAGTTTATGTCCGCCACCCTGTCAAGCCCCACACTAATTTTAGCATTACGGCCAGGAGGCCGTTTCGCTTTGCCGCAGAGAACGAACTTGATTCAAGAATAAAAAACTACCCGCTTGATCGATAAAAGAATAATAATGCCCGCGTGCCATAATTAGTGTGGGGGCAAGTCTTGACAAAATTTTTTTTGGTAGTATATTGTTCAACAGTGATTTGGTGCAAATTAAACTGCCGCCAAATTAAAAGAGTGAGAAAAATGGGTCCAAGAATAGTAGCGCCATTACCGAGCAAGATCTTCGAGGAACTTGATAAGCATGTTTGCTCTAAGTGTGGAAAAATGGCTAGCTCATTGGATAAGTTTTGCTCCGCTTGCGGGGGCCCCATCGCATGCCAAAAGGCCGCTAAGTTAACCTGTAAAAATTGCAACTACGAAAACGGTGTCAATAATAAGTTCTGCGTCCGCTGCGGAACACATTGAGATGGTTACAAAACTCGTCGTATTGTCATTCTGAACTTGTTTCAGAATCTACTTCGTTCTAATAATCACTAAACTTAGATCCCGAAATGAATTCGGGATGACAGATTAGATAGTTTTGTAACCATCTCAACTTAAGAAATAAATATAAGAAATAAATAAAGGTATAGTCTTAGTTGTTTCTCCGGGCGGCCGCAACGGCCGCCTTTTTCTTGACCTCCCTGTGCTCACTATGCTATCATTCTAAGTAAGGTAGATGGCGAAGACGAAACTTGTCCACCGTAGCCTTGACGAAGGTGGATTCGTCTTCGTTTTTAAAATGACGCGATCGCAATCGCGTCATCCCGAACTTGCCTGCCCGCCAACTTGTCCACCGTAGTTTTAACGAAGGCGAAAGTTTCGGTGTCGGAGGGCTTCGGGATCTCACATCGTCTTTTCCGTCATCCCGAACTTGTTTCGGGATCTCTTAACCAACTAACCCATACAAGATTCTGAAATAAATTCAGAATGACACATGCGGCGTTCAGCATGACTAACCTAATATGCCCGCGAATTTTTTTACCATAATCCAAATCATTGTTTCCGTCCTGCTGATAGCCGGGGTTTTATTGCAGCAAAGAGGCGCCGGCGGTTCGGCGCTGACTGGCGGAGGCGAAACTTCCTACTACACAAAAAGAGGGATGGAAAAAGTTATTTTCATCGCTACCATTATTTTAGCAACCCTCTTTTTAATAACCGCTCTTGCCAACCTCTTAATCAAATAATCTTCTAAGTAAATCCATCAGTACGATTCTCGACAATTTAAAGACGTTTCTCCGAAATACCCTAAGCGCTCTTGTTTCAAAAACGCGGAGCACCAGATTGTTTTTGTCGCCTCCGGTCAAAAAATACATCACCCGTCTCGATTCAGAAGAACTGCTGACCTGGCCGACAAAATATCAATGGCGCCATTTTTTTAAAATACTAAACCGTAACGAACAGCGTCTTCTCGCGTTTTTCTTTTTTCTGTTTTTTCTTTCATCTATAGTTCCGCTGCGAAGCTGGTATTTAAACCACACGGCCATCGGACCAGACAATGGCGGCGCCTACATCGAGGCTATGATCGGCACCCCCCGCTATCTTAACCCGCTCTTGGCGCCAGTTAATGACGCCGATCGGGATCTTTCGGCCATCATCTACTCGAGCCTGCTAAAACGGGACAATAAAGGAAATTTGATGTTAGATGCCGCCGAAAACTATTCTGTCGTCGACCAAGACCGTAAAGTCTACGAGCTATCTCTCAAAAAAAATATTAAATGGCACGACAGAAAGAATCTGACCGTGGACGATGTTATTTTTACGGTTCGCCGCATTCAAAATCCCGACTACAATTCGCCACTGCGAATAAGTTTGTCGGGCGTCGAAGTCGAAAAGGTCAATGATTATACCATCCGTTTTAAGCTTAAAAATCCTTACAGCCCCTTTCTCGATAATCTTACTTTCGGGATACTGCCAAAACACATTTGGGAAAAAATACCGCCGGCAAGCTTTCCTTTGGCAGAACAAAACCTGAAACCAATCGGTTCGGGCCCTTATAAATTTAAAGATGTACAAAAAGATAGCGCGGGAAAGATAAAAAAAATAGAGCTGACCGGATTTTCCGATTATTTTTCTGGCCGACCATTCATCGACACCCTCACCTTCAATTTCTATAAAGATGAAGAATCGGCAATATCCGCCTTCAACAACGGCGGCATCGACGGCGTCAGCCTCCTTTCAGCCGACAATATCGGCAAACTCAAAATCGATTTTAATCTGAATAAATTTATCATGCCTCGTTATTTCGCCGCATTTTTCAACCAGGACGCCAATAAGGCCCTGACGGATAAAAATGTAAGGCGGGCGCTGAACATCGCCGTTAATAAAAAGGAAGTCGTCGAAAAAATTATCAACGGCCAAGCGGTAGAAATTGATTCGCCCATCCCCGATTTTATTTTTAATGACACAAGCGATGATACCCCGTCTTTCGCAATCAGCCAAAATCCTAACCCCAACTCATCCGATGCGACCACTTCAACGGAAGAAACGGGCTTATCCGCGGAAACGAAAAAAGCTAAAGAAATTCTGGAATCCAACGGCTGGTCATTTTCCGAGGCAAAAACAGATAGCGGAACCACAACCTCGCCGACGCGGCAAAAAATCATAAAAAAGGATAATAAAGAACAAGAAATTCTGCTTCTGGAAATTTCTCTTTTAACCGTTGACTGGCCGCAGTTGGTTGCGACAGCAAACTACCTCAAATCAAGCTGGGAAAATATCGGCGCAAAAGTGGACATCGACGTAGAGCAGCCAGCGGATGCTCAAGAACTGATCAGAGCCAGAGAATATCAGATTCTGCTTTTCGGCCAAATTTTGGGAGCCGACCCCGATCCGTTCGCCTTTTGGCATTCGTCGCAAATAAAAGACCCCGGGCTTAATTTAGCGCTTTACGCAAATAAGGAGGCCGACAAACTGCTTGAAACAATCAGACAAGAAACCGATACCCAAAAGAAAATCGCGGAGTTTGACCAATTTAACAAACTGATTGTCCAAGACTTTCCTGTCGTCTTTTTATACAGCCCGATTTATCTCTATCCGACCACCCCCCGCATTAAGGGCATTGAGCTGAAAAACAGCAATTCGCCATCCGCCAGATTTGTCGGCATAGAAAAATGGTATATTAAAACAAAGAGGTATTGGAAATGATTATGGTTTCCAAAAATTTAATCGACAATGTCACACCCGATATCCGCTCCCTCCACGATCTGGCCGAGGTTTTATATGACCGGGAATTGACGCGCGCCGCCGATAATTTCGGAGTCTACTATATGTATCGCGGTTTAGCCGCGAATGAAAAAGACAGACAAATGATGATTGACAATGAATTAAGATACGACGTGACCATTATCCCGCCCAAGATGTTGGGAGTGGAATTTCCAAAAACTTACGGCCACGAACACGCGTTAGTACCCGAAACAGAAGGAATGACCTACGCCGAAATATACGAAGTTTTGGAAGGAGAAGCTTATTATCTGCTACAAAAGCAAAAAGTCGGCTCCATCGAAGACTTGTATATAGTCCACGCAAAACAAGGAGAAAAATGCGTTGTTCCTCCAAATTATGGCCACGTAACCATTAATGCTTCTGGGCGGGAATTAAAAATGGCCAATTGGGTAGAACGCAATTTTAAATCGAATTACTCGATTTTTGAAGCGAGACATGGAGCCGGCTATTACGCTATTTCGTCTGATCCAGCCCTAAGAGCCGATTCTCCAATTGATTGGATAAAAAATAAAAACTATCGGGGCGTTCCCGAGTTAAAAAGCTATCAAGCCAGAGATTTTAACAAACTTCTAAAACAATTTAAGATCGACCCGGGCGAACCAATGTATAATCTTGTAAACAATATTAAAAATTTAGATTTTCTCAAAAACCCACAAAAATATAAATGGATATAATCGTTGATATGAATTATTAATTTAAGGACGTCGAGGGCGAGTGGCGGAATTGGCAGACGCGCATGGTTCAGGGCCATGTGGTAGCAATACCGTGGAGGTTCAAATCCTCTCTCGCCCACAACATAAAAATCGTAAGCTACAAAATAAGAATTTATCGTAAATCTTAAATCTGTTTTATGATTACACAACCAAACACACAAGAAAAACAATTTTCGGCCGCGCCGAGAAGATCGACTCACCGATTCCGAGGCCACCGGCAAAATACTCTTAAAATTATTCCGATAGGAGGCGTCGAAGAAGTCGGCCGCAACATGACCCTTTTTGAATATGGGGGCGATATTATAATTGTTGATATGGGCCTGCAATTTCCCGAAGAAGATATGCCGGGAATCGATTATATTATTCCCAATATTTCTTACCTGCACGGCAAAGAAAAAAATATCCGGGGCATCATCATCACTCATGGCCACTACGATCATATCGGCGGCATTCCTCATATCGTTAATCGGCTTGGCAATCCAACTGTTTATACGGCTGAATTAACGCGCGGGATTATCCTGAAAAGACAGGAAGATTTTAAGGAACTGCCCAAGCTTGATATTGAAGTCGTTAAAAAGAACGATACGATTGACCTTGGACCGTTTAAAGTAACTTTCTTTCATGTCAACCACACGATTCCAGACGCTATGGGTCTAGCCATCGAAACTCCGATTGGCTTAGTAGTGCATACCGGCGATTTTAAATTTGACCATAGCCCGGTAGCTGATTCTCCGGCCGATCTTTCACGTATTTCCCAGCTTGCCCAAAGAGGCGTCCTGCTTTTAATGTCGGAGAGCACCGATGCTGAAACCCCTGGCCATTCTATTTCTGAAAAAACCATCCAGGAAAATTTGGAAAACATTTTCAAAGATGCTAAGGGCAGAATTATCGCCGTAACCTTCTCCTCGCTGTTGACCAGAATCCAGTCAATAATTTATCTAGCGGAAAAATACGGCCGGAAGGTTGCTATCGATGGCTATTCGATGAAAACTAACGTTGAAATGGCCAAGGCGCTAAATTATCTGAAAATCAATAGGGGAACCCTGATCTCCATCTCGCAAGTAAAAGACCTTGATCCTTCAAGGGTTGTCGTTATGTGCACCGGCGCCCAAGGTGAAGACAAAGCGGTTTTGATGCGCATAGCCATCCACGAACACCGGCACATCCGAATCCAAAAAGGCGACTCAATCATCTTTTCTTCGTCCGTAGTGCCGGGCAACGAACGCACCGTCCAGGGATTAAAAGACACGCTTTGCCGGCAAGGCGCGAAAATTTTCCACTCCCTTTTGATGGACATCCACGCCGGAGGTCACGCGCCACAGGAAGACCTGAAAATGATGATAAACCTGACCAGACCGAAATTCTTTATGCCGATTCATGGCAACTACTATATGCTTAAGCTGCACGCCGAACTAGCTGAAAACGTCGGGGTGCCGCCGAAGAACATTTACATACCTAGCAACGGCCAAATCATTCTGTTGAACAAAGAAAAAATCTGGTATAGCCGCGAAAAAGCGCCGACCAACTATGTCATGGTTGACGGTTTGGGCGTCGGCGACGTCGGACAAGTTGTTCTGCGCGACCGGCAGATGATGTCGCAAGACGGCATTTTCGTTGTCATTGCCACCATCGACAAACAGAACGGAAAAGTTAAAAGCAGTCCTGATATCATCTCGCGCGGGTTCATCTACATGCGCGAATCAAAAGAACTTTTAGCCGATGTCCGTAAAAAGGTCAAAGAAATCGTTGAGGAAACAACTATGGCCGGCCATCCGGTCAACTGGAGTTATGTCAAAGATAACCTGCGAGACAAAATCGGCCAATTCCTATATACTAAGACTGAACGAAGGCCGATGGTTATACCAGTGGTAATTGAAGTGTAAGACGACAAATTTCGAAATTCGAATATCGAAACTCGAAACAAATTCTAAATTCGAATTTTCAAATGATCAAAACGTTTTGGTTATTATGATTTTGAACATTTGATATTGTTTCGGATTTCGGATTTCGTGCTTCGGGTTTAAAAACTTAGCTTGAATCATTGGCAATAAATTTAATCGTAAAATAAAAACTTAAACCAAGAAATATGAAAGTGGTTTTTAGCGGCGTCCGGCCTTCGGGCGTCATTCATTTGGGAAATTACTTGGGAGCGATTAAAAACTGGGTTGAATTGCAAAAAAATTACCGGTGTATTTTTTGCGTGGTCGATTATCACGCCATCACAACGCCGTTCGACCCCAAAGAATTATCGCAAAACACGCTTGCAACCGCCGCCACCTACCTCGCCGCCGGCATTTACGCCCAGGGCGCCCGCCTGCCGGCCGGCAAGAGATCCGCCTCGGGCGGAGACCACAAAAAATCGCTTGTCTTTGTCCAATCGCACAACTCTGACCACACAGAACTGGCCTGGATTTTGAATACGATCACCAGGATTGTAGAATTAGAACGGATGACACAATTTAAAGACAAGACTCAAAGAATCAGTCAAAAAATTTATGCAGAGATTCCACCAGACTTTATGAGATCACCGGACAAAAAGGGCGAGCCATATGAGTATATAAATATAAAATTTGGCTCCCATAGTGCCGGCCTACTTAATTACCCTGTTCTCATGGCCGCGGATATTTTGCTCTATGGCACAGATATTGTCCCTGTCGGCGAAGACCAAAAACAACATGTTGAACTGACACGCACCTTAGTGCGGAGATTTAACCAACAATTCGGTGAGACTTTCAAGGTTCCGGAGGTTATGGTTCATAAAGAAGGAGCGCGGATTATGGGCCTGGATGACCCGACTAAAAAAATGTCCAAAGGCGCCACAAGCCCCCTTAATTACATTGCGCTCACCGACGCGCCAGAAGTTATCAAAGACAAAATCAAAAGAGCGGTGACCGATTCCGGCTCGGAAATAAAATACGACCCAGAAAACAAACCGGCGATTTCTAATCTGCTGACAATTTACTCATTGGTCACTGACAAATCCATTCCCGAACTGGAAAAACAATATAAAGATTGCCACAGTTATGTTGAATTTAAAAATGTTTTGGCCGATGTGATAGTCAAATTCTTAACGCCCTTCCAGAAAAAATTTAATGAATTAATAAAAAAACCCGAAGAAATTAAAAAGATCTTGAAAAATGGCGCCCAAGAAGCGCGGGAGATAAGCGCAAAAACATTGGAAGAAACGAAGAAAAAAATGGGTCTGATTTAAAAAAAGATTGTGGTAATAAAAACAGGGGGATCCTATCCCGCCTGTTTATTTTAATGAACTCGTAGTAAGTTTATTTCGCTCTCAGCGTAAACAAAGCATTGTTATCTCTAGATCTTGCCGTCAATGTCATCCTGAACCAAAGGCGAAGGATCTCATCAATAATGCAAGATTATGAAGCCCTTGGCTTCCTCCGCAGTACTGCGGGGGAGGAGATTCTTCGCTACGCTCAGAATGACAACGGGAGAGAAACCTGCTACCAGCTCAATTCTTAATTGTACGATTTAGTTTAGTACCTAGGGGGAGACGATCGCCCGATACGCGCCCTGATGGCTATGTCAATTTTCACCCGCATATCGGTTAAAAATACTACTCTTAACCGATCTGCGTCGAAAATCTCTAGGTCAAGAAAAATCTGCATGCGACCGATCATATATTCCCGCCATGGCTGAGGATTTGCTGAAGCGCACTCCCGTACTGGAAAAAAAATCTCCGCATCCTCTACGAGCAACAAAACGAAAATTCCTCGACGGGATAGATTTTTAGCTGTCGCTAGTAACTCCGAAAAGGCGCGTTCGCAATTCCCTATCCAATATGGCTCAGGTATTATCTCTTTGGTTAGGCGCAAAATTACCCTTTCGCCAGGCAAACCCATAAAGACCTTCGCAATGTCTTCTCTCATTTCAATCGGCGCAATCACCGATCTAAGCCCCGTTGCTGCTTTCAAAAAGCCTTCCATAATTCCTCGCAATGCCTCCTGTTAAAATTAAAAATATGCTGTTGTTTAATCTATTGCCAAGCTGCTCGTAAATTTACCTTTGAAGTGCACCACTCGGGTATAATATAATTGGCGAA
>CAYYTW010000017.1:0-22209 GCA_964474765.1 uncultured Candidatus Saccharibacteria bacterium | reverse complement strand
AACGCCATGAGATTATGGTCTCAAGGAGTCCAGAATGTATCTGGCATTATGCACGGAGCTTTGGGTCTGGACAAAGGGTTATTGAATGTGATTAGATTTGTTTAAAGTGTTTTGTTGACAATCGGAAGTCGCTGCGCCTGCGTAGGATAAAGAAAAGGGTTTAGTTCTTGATAGGGGAGAGCAAAGAAGATGCGGAAAGATTTAGACGGCTGTTTTAGATTAATACAATCAGAGGATGTTAGAAATTTCGTAAAAAAGGCTTTAGCGGCGGCGCCGCCGGAATTCTGGACCGCGTCTGCCAGTTCGTCCGGCAAATATCATCCGCCGGAAGATCGGGTTGAAGGCGGAATAATCGTTCATACCCGCAAGGCGGTTAGGGTTGCGCTTGATCTTTTTCGGTTTTTCGCTGTCCAACACGAATTAACGAAAGACATGATTATAGCCGCGATAATTCTCCACGACATCCAAAAAAACGGAATACCCTGGGGTTTACAAACCAGCTATGAGCATGGCCGAATCGCTTGCGAATGGCTAATGCAATTCGCGGGTAGTAATCCTGCCCTGATCGTTATTTGCCTTTTGGTTCGCGATCACATGGGAGTTTGGAGTCAACCCGGGGCAACACCAGCGTTAAAATGCGGGGGTGTCGTTGATCATCTGGCAATTGCTCATCTAGTCGTCCAGATGGCTGATTACTGGGCTTCAAGAAAGTGGTGTCCGTTTATCTGCGATAATTTCGCGGAGTAGGAGAATAAAAAATAATCGCCTCGGATTATTGCGGGGCGATTATTTACCAGACTTGCAATTTTTTAAAAATATGTTTAGCTAAACGTAACAAAATTCGTTTAAATTCAATAAAAATTTCTTGTAAATTTCAGGAGGAAATTTCTTGATTTTGGAGGCGAAAATGGATGGGCGCTAAACATCATAATCACGATAACTGTCATCACGATAGCTGTGTTCATTGTCATGATTACGAATATTTAAGACAGCTGGATAAGCGGCGGCTTTTGGCGGCCCTCATAATCAATTTCATGATGATGGCGGTAGAATTAATTTCCGGCCTTATGGCGGGCAGCATATCTTTGTTTTCTGACGGAGTTCATATGCTCGCCGATGGTTCTGGATTAAGTTGCGCCTTTTACGCGATAACCATTGCGCACAAGAAACCAACCGCGGAACCTCGCGCCGCGCAAATCAATGGTTGTATCCTTTTGGTAATGGCTGTCTATATTTTTGTGAATGTCCGTCATCGTCTTTTGTATCCTATGGATATAAACGTTGAAGTTATGACCGGTATCGCTATCGCCGGATTTATCGCTAATATAATAATGTATTTTATTTTACACGACGGTAATCGGCACAGCTTGGTGATGCGATCGGCAACTTGGCACGTTCTTTGCGATACGCTTTCTTCCGCGGGCGTCATCACTGGCGGGATAGTAATTTATTTCAGCGGCTGGCGATTAATTGATCCGATTCTTGGATTCGTTATCGGCGCGCTTGTTCTTAATTATGCGCGAAAATTGATTATTGAATCGAACATATTACTCCACGATTTAAAAAGAAATAAAAATCATGAATAGTCCGCTCAAGCGGACTATTTTGATAGAAATTTTTGCTTTATCGACAGACAGCAATAAGAAAAAAGCTCTGAGTTTATCAAAGGGCTTTTGTTGTTGGTTTTAATTAAAAAAGCCTCGGGTTTACTGCGAGGCTTTTGTTGTTTTTTCAAATTTTAGAAAAATCCACCCGAAGTCTCATTTTCAAAAGAAGGGAATAAAGTGTTGATGACAATTATTCACCAAACTAACTGCATTGGTATTGACAAATAACCATTAACTATGGTAATATAACCATAATATTGAACTGGTAGGAAGTACTTTAAAATAAAAAGGAGGGGTAAACGGTAATGAAAAAAGGTTGTTTGATACTAACGGTGGCGGTTCTCGCGATTTTCGCTGGTGGCGCTGTGAGTTATGCTGGCAATGTGGAGTGGCGCAGTGTTGCTACTCCGACTAATAACCATGAAATTCAGATCGGCGCTAACCCAGTCAACCCCCAGACTGTGAAAAACCTGGAGCAGGCGCGGCTGGAAACCGGCGGGGAAATCTTTTTCACAAACCAACGATTGTTTGTCAGCGACATGCAATCGCGTGGCGGTAAAATCATAGCTGGTTGGGTGCCGTCCGGCAAGGCAGTTCTAATGCGAAAGATCGCTGAGACTGCGGAATACGCCGAATGGCAGAGTATTTTTATCGGGCAGTGCGGCAATCCGACCAGCCAGATTTATCGGTGTGAATACGCTAAGGTGGTCGTGAAAGAGGTGCAATCACCCTGGGGCGTACACCAGAACGTCCCCGTAGCGCCAATGCCGGTTGCTGTACCGCAACCATACCCAGTTCCGGCGCCAATGCCGGTACCATACGTGGTTCCCGAATCGCCGATGATATTTCCTTTGATTATCCCATTTGGCGGCCAATGCCATGGGTATCACCAGCCGCGATATCATCAACCACGGTGGCGCCATCCGCAATTTCAGCACCCGCAATTCCAGCACGTGCGGCCACAGCCGCAATATCATCGACAGCCGCAATACCATCCGCGGCCGCAGCCTAATATCTGCGGTCCGAAACCGGGCGTAAAACAAATGCCTGGAAGGAGATAATATGATGAAGCGCTCATTAATAATTGTGACACTGCTGGCCATTTTGGTGGCTGGCTGCGCGATAGCACCGTGCCCATATGGGCACGACGGCTACGGGAACGGCGGCTATTTTCCGCCCTCGACTATTCGCTACCCGGGTTACTGCCAATATTCGTACCCGGCCACGCAGTTTGTGCCCGGGCCGTATGGCACGAACTACCGGATAGATGGGGTAATCGTCGGCAATCCCATTTACGGAGGCCGATTTTACCCCGCCAGCCCTTATCGATACTAACACGCGAGCTGCTAAAACCGCGCGAGAGAAATCCTCTCGCGCGGCTCTTTCTTTAGCACTTTAATAGTAAATTCCAAGTCTAGTTTGGTGAAAAATACTTAAAATCACCTCCTGTGTCATTCCCGCGAATGACAATTACAGGTACTGTTCACCAAACTAAAGTCCGCATCTTGACAGATATTTTTTAGAGTGTTAAAAATAGAGAAATTAACTTTTAATAAATTAATTCGCTTTCGGGGGGAGCGCAAAAAAATGAATAGCGCGAAAATTAAATTTAATATTTTAAAGATCTGGCTTAATGCCAACCGGAAAAAATTTCTGGCGTCAGTTGTTTTGCTGACCACTATTTTTTCCGCTGGTTGGTATTTACTGCCAACGGGAACTTTAGCTACCGGCTTTACTTCTCAAAACCCGCGTTTCAATATCTTCACTCCCTATGCGCATACCCAAACATATAATCAGGATTATTATCTTCTGGATATGAAGAATGATACAAAAAACACCAGCTGGAATGATCCCATTAGCGCTGACGCGGGAGATATTTTGACTTTCTCGGTCTATTACCACAACGGAGTCAATGATACCATTGCGCGTAATACAACTTTGAAAGTAACGATTCCTTCTACAACCGGAACTCAAATCGTCTCCACTGGTTATCTTTGGGCAAGTAATGCCGATAACGCGACGTACGACAATCCGTTGACCGAAACCGGAATAATTAATATCTCCACCCCGCAAAAGCTTGAATATATTTCTGGTTCGGCCAAATGGTATCCCAACCAAGCGGATTGGCGTCTTGACGCTCCGACTTCTTTTCTTTTTGGACAAACTGGAGACGAAATTATCGGTTCGGGCGTTAATATCGGCGATGTCAACGGCTGCTGGGAGTTTTCCGGCTATATCAATTTCAAAGTTAAAGTCAGCAACATCCAGCAAAATCCCAGTTTAACCATTCAAAAGCAAGTTCGCAGCATCACTAACGCAACCAACTATGCCGAATCTGTGGTGGCCAACCCCAGACAGCGACTTTCTTTTCAAATTACTGTCACTTCAAATGGCGATGTTGATACCAAGAATGTCGTGGTCAAAGATATTCTGCCGGACCGTCTGCTCTATATCACCGGCTCAACAAGGATTGATACCGCTACGGCGCTTCCCGATAGAATCACGTCTTATGGCGGAATCAACATCGGTGATATCCCGAAAGGAACTTCGAAAATTATTACCTTTGAAGTTGATATTGAGAGAGAGGCGATGTTCGTCAGGGGTGATACCAGTTTAACCAATGTCGCTTATGTTAGGGCGGACAATCTTTCTGAAATAAGCGATCCGGCCGGAATAATCGTTCACTATAACGGTTGCTCACAACAAAGCGCCAGCAACGTTCCAGGCAACAGATAAATCACTTATGCCGGATTACTCGATTAGACCACCGCGTCTTTAAGGTCGCGGCATTCCGGCGGTGGCGGTAAAGCAAAGTCATGAAAAACAAACTTGCAAAAATTCCATTCATATCGATTTTAATTATTTCGTTATTCGGCTGGTCCGCGGCTTTCGCAATGGCCGCTGAAAATCCTAAATTCAACACTTTCACCCCGTATACCCACACCAAAGCCATTAATCAGGACTATTATCTTTTAGACTTGAAAAATGACACTAAGAACGCGGATTGGAACGATCCGATCAGCGCTGACGCGGGCGACATTTTAACTTTTTCTGTTTATTATCATAATGCCGTCAATGAAACCGCCGCGCATAACACGACGATCAGGATCGTCATACCGTCAGCTCAAGGAATGCAAATCATTTCGACGGCTTATCTTTGGGCAGATAACGCGGAAAACGCCACTTATAGTAATCCTTTGACGGAAAACGGCATTGTTAATATCTCGAGTCTGCAAAAGCTTGAATATATTTCTGGTTCGGCCAAATGGTATCCCAACCAAGCGGATTGGCGTCTTGACGCTCCGACTTCTTTTCTTTTTGGACAAACTGGAGACGAAATTATCGGTTCGGGCGTTAATATCGGCGATGTCAACGGCTGCTGGGAGTTTTCCGGCTATATCAATTTCAAAGTTAAAGTTTCATCCATTATTCCTCAAGGGCAAGTTCTCGGAACGACAACGCCGCCTCAACAAGGACAAGTCTTGGGCGCGGTTACGGCAGTAACCGGCGCCGATGACATTTTTGTTTCCGCGGCCGCCGCAACTGCCGCTAGTGCCGCCACTCTTTTTGTTCTCTATTTTGCTCTGGCAAACCTGAATTGGTTCACTCGGCTCCGACTCAACGGACACAGCTATTATATCCGTTTTAAAGAAAATTAATCGAAAGCTCGGCTGGTTTTCTGAAAACAAAAGCAGGGGATAGACCTCTGTTTTTGTTTTTACGATGTTGTCTCTTGAGATAAGACTTGTTGCGAACGGTTTGTGAATCAAGGGTGAATGGTCGCTTTTTAGCGAGTGTGGTATACTGAAATATATGACTTACGATCTTATTATAATAGGGGGCGGACCGGCGGGAATTACCGCCGGCATTTATGCGGTGAGAAAAAAAATAAAAACGCTTCTTTTGGCCAAACAATTAGGCGGGCAGCCAACCGAAGCGTGGCAGATTGAAAATTATCCCGGATTTGAATCAATTCTTGGCGTTGATTTAGCGAAAAAATTTGTTGATCACTTACTAAAATTTAAAGACGAAATAGAGATAAAAGAGGGTGAGGCGGTAATCGATATTCAAAAATTATCCGACGGCGAATTTAAGATTAGCACTGATAAAAACAAATACCAAGCAAAAAGTATTATTATTGCTTCCGGTACTTCGCCCAGAAAACTGGGGGTTGTCGGAGAAGAAGAATTTAAGAATAGAGGGGTGGTTTATTGCGCGACTTGCGATGCGCCGCTTTTTAAAAACAAAATCGTTTCTGTTGTCGGTGCCGGTAATTCCGCTTTAGACGCGGCGCTTCAACTTACCAAATATGCCTCCAAAATTTATTTGTTTAACAAATATCCTTCTTTTAATAAAGCGGATAAAGAGTATGTTGACGAAGTTAAAGCAGCGCCGGCAATCACAATTTTAAACAACGCACGGGTAAAAAAGATAAGGGGCGGAAAATTTGTTAATTCGTTGGTCTGGGAAAACACGGAAACACACGAGATTCAGGAAGTTGAAACAGATGGTGTGTTTGTGGAAATTGGCTCAAAACCGAGTTTGCAGTTCGCGCGGGATTTGGTAGAATTTAATGAGAGGGGAGAAATTATTGTCGATTTGTTTACCAACATGACTACTGTGCCGGGAATTTTTGCCGCTGGCGATGTAACCAACAATCTTCACAAACAAATTGTTATTGCTGCCGGCGAAGGCGCGAAAGCAACCTTGTCCACGTATCAGTATTTAACAAAAATAAAATAGATATTTGTAATCGAAAACATAAATTATAATACTTCATATAACACGTAACATGTAACAAAACTACGAACCGAATGTTGCATTTCTGTTATGTGTTACATGCTGCATGTTACATGATCAAAGTATATAGCACCCCCACTTGTCCCTATTGCGTAACTTTAAAAAACTTTCTCAAAGAAAAAGGGTTTGAATTTGAAGATATTGACGTTTCTCAAAGTCAAAATTTATTGCATGAAATGGTTGAAAAATCCGAACAAATGGGCGTGCCGGTTGCCGACATCGACGGGCAAATTATTGTCGGCTTTGACCGGGAAAAAATTGTTAAGTTACTCAATATAAAAGAATAAATTCATATAACATCTATCACAAAACATATTATAAAAACTTCTTGACTCGAGTTTATCATGAGCTTATCGAAGGACTCGAAGAATAAAAGTTTTCTATTATATGTTACATGTTATATGTTGCATGTTATATGACAAAAATCGCTATCAATGGTTTTGGACGGATTGGCAGACAAGTTTTCAGAATTATTAATACAAAATTTCCCGATGGTTCGACTTCACTCACCACAAGCTTAAAAATCGCGGCTATTAATGATTTAACCGACGCCAAAACATTAGCGCATTTGTTAAAATACGATTCCAATTACGGCAAATATGATAAAAAAATTGAAGCCGAAGAGGATAAATTGATAGTGGGCGATAAAACGATAAAAATTTTATCCGAGAAAGAACCAGCCGATCTGCCATGGAAAGAGATGGAAATTGATGTCGTCTTGGAGTGTACTGGATTATTTACTGAATATGAAGACGCTAAAAAACATATTGATGCCGGTGCCAAAAAGGTCATCATTTCGGCACCCTCGAAAAGTTTGCAAATCCCGACTTATATTCTTGGTGTCAATGTGGAAAATTATGATTCGAAAAAAGATGATGTCATTTCGATGGCTTCTTGCACAACCAACGCTTTGACCCCAGCCATAAAAATTTTGCACGATAATTTCACGGTGTTAAAAGGTTTTATGACCACGGCGCATTCTTATACTAATGACCAGCCGATCTTGGATTTGCCTCATAAAGACTTACGGCGAGCGCGGGCCGCGGCAATCAATATTATCCCGACCTCCACGGGCGCGGCCAGAACTGTTGCTAAGGCTATCCCTGACCTAAAAGATAAATTAGACGGCATTTCCTGGCGCGTGCCGACCTCGACGGTTTCTATTGTCGAATTTACCTGCGTGGTAAAAAGCAAGACCAATGTTGAACAGGTTAATTCAGTATTCAAAGAAGCGGCCGAAGGCAATTTAAAAGGAATTTTGGGCTACAGCGAAGAGCCGCTTGTGTCTATGGACTACAAAGGCGATACCCGTTCCGGCATTATTGATTCAGCCCTGACCATGGTCAAAAGCAATTTGGTTAAAGTTAATATTTGGTATGATAATGAATGGGGTTACTCTTGCCGCCTGGCGGAAATGGCAGAATACATAGCCGAGAAACTATGAGTAAACTCTTTATAAGAAACAATGGTTTCACCCTCATAGAATTATTGGTTGTCATTGCCGTTATCGGGCTATTGGCCTCAATTGTTTTGGTCTCTTTGAATAGCGCGCGAGGAAAGGCGAGAGACACCAAGAGAAAAGCAGATCTGCGACAAGTCCAAACTGCGCTGGAAATGTATTTTAATGATAATAATACCTATCCTTCAAATTCCGGTGTCCCCGATGGCACTGGAGGAAATTGGACCGGACTGGAAACGCCCCTGGCGTCCTATATCCCAAAAATTCCAGATGACCCATCCGGAAACAGCTGGCACGTTATTCAATATGTTAGAGTCGCCGATACATACGGTATTTATATGAGATACGAACAAACCGGGTATTGCAAAACCGGAGTAAGCGTAAACCCATATTGGTGGAACATTAGCATCCCAATTTGTCAGTAAGAATAGCCCTTGACAAGACTTTTCAAACGAGTAAACTATACAATAGCAGTTAAAGAAAGGGTAATGCTTATGTAGCAATTCTTTCTAAAAACTCTACAAACTTTGCTCACAAAACATTAAAAGTGCAACCGTTTATCTTTTCTTGCCCCGAGTTTATCGAAGGGTTGCGAAAAGAAAATATAAATGGTTGTGTTTTTTTCTGGCAACAGTTTTAAATGATTGGCCTTTGAAAATTAAATAGGTAAGGAATGCCCCGTGCCAAAAATACGGGGTAAGCCCCGCACAATTGCTGTGCGGGGTAAACAACTGCAAAATAATTGGCTTTCGGCCCGAAAAATGGGCTTCGACCTGGAAATCGGTATTTTGTAGTTGTCCCGATTTTGTCCAAAAATTCGAACCAATCGGTGAAGAATTTTTGGTAACAAAAGCGAGCCCAGCACCAATCTTATAGCACGACCTTCTTTTACTGCGTGTAGAGCCGATAGGCGGCTTCGCCTTCTATTCGTGGTACTCGATTGTCCTGCGATGAGATTGGTGCTGGGAAATTGCTGTTACCAAATTTTCTTCGCTGAAACTCGTTGCATGAAAAGATTTTGTCTTTTTGTGCGAACATAGCGATAGCTATGTTCTAAATTTGGACATCAATTTGAGAGTTTGATCCTGGCTCAGGATGAACGCTGGCGGCGTGGATAAGGCATGCAAGTCGAGCGCCGAGCACCACTTTTGACGGAATACTGTGGTCTTCAGAGTAAATGACAACAAACTGAATGATTACGGAAATATTGTTTCAAAAGTGGTGCTCGGAGCGGCAAACGGGTTAGTAACGCGTAGGAACGTACCCTCTTCTCGGGCATAACCAACCGAAAGGCTGGCTAATTCCCGATAGTCTGACGGCTTAACCTTGTTTATAGACATTAAAAATCCTAATTTCTAATATCTAATTTTATCTAAACAAATTCAAAATTCGAATTTTCAAATAACCAAAACCGTTTTGAACATTTGAATTTTGATTATTAGAATTTGCTTCGGATTTAGGATTTAAGATTTATGATTTTAAACCATCAAAAACGATTAAGCGTTGTAAATAAAGTTAAGTCGTCAGTAAAGGCATAGAGCAATCTATGCCGGTAGAGGAGCGGCCTGCGTACTATCAGCTTGTTGGTAGGGTAATGGCCTACCAAGGCTATGACGGTTAGGGGGTGTGAGAGCGCGACCCCCAACATCGGAACTGAGATACTGTCCGGACTCCTACGGGAGGCTGCAGTCAAGAACCTTCGACAATGCGCGAAAGCGTGATCGAGCGACGCCGCGTGACCGAAGAAGCCCTTCGGGGTGTAAAGGTCTTTTATCGCCGAGCAATTTTTGAGTGTAGGCGACGAATAAGGGGCTGCTAAACTCGTGCCAGCAGCCGCGGTAAGACGAGTGCCCCAAGCGTTATCCGAATTTACTGGGCGTAAAGGGTCCGTAGGGGGTTTTGATAGTCCCGGGTTAAATTTTAAGGCTCAACCTTAAAGCTGCCCGAGAAACGTTAAAACTAGAGGGTACAAGAGGCTGAAGGAACGCACGGTGTAGGGGTGAAATCCGTTGATATCGTGCGGAACACCAAAGGCGAAGGCAATCAGCTGGTGTATCCCTGACCCTGAAGGACGAAAGCGTGGGGAGCAAAAAGGATTAGATACCCTTGTAGTCCACGCCCTAAACGTTGAGTGCTAGCTGTATAAAGTATCGACCCTTTATGCGGCGAAGCTAACGCGTTAAGCACTCCGCCTGGGAAGTACGATCGCAAGATTAAAACTCAAAGGAATAGACGGGAGCTCGCACAAGCGGTGGAGCATGTGGTTTAATTCGACGATAAACGAGGAACCTTACCAGGGCTAGACCGCCAGATGAAATCCCGCGGAAACGCGGGGCGACCCGCAAGGACATCTGGTTCAGGTGTTGCACGGTTGTCGTCAGCTCGTGTCGTGAGATGTCCCCTTAATTGGGTCAACGAGCGCAACCCCTATTAGATGTTACAAGTGTCATCTAAGACTGCCTCGGGATACGAGGAGGAAGGCGGGGACGACGTCAAATCAGCGTGATCCTTTGATGCCCTGGGCGACACACGTGCTACAATGGCCGGTACAATGGGTTGCCAAGCCGTAAGGCGGAGCCAACCCCATCAAAGCCGGTCCCAGTTCGGATTGAGGGCTGCAACTCGCCCTCATGAAGTTGGAATCGCTAGTAATCGCGGATCAGCCATGCCGCGGTGAATACGTTCCCGAGCTTTGTACTCACCGCCCGTCAAGCCAGGGGAGCCGGTAGTTCTGGAAACGTCACTTCGGTGGTGTTAAAGAGAGATCGGTAACAAGGGCTAAGTCGTAACAAGGCATCCGTAGCGGAAGCTGTGGATGGATCACCTCCTTTCTAGATTTTTATCTAGAATCAAGTGTCGATACTCCGCAATACTGCGGGGTGGTCTTCCGAGACTTTAAATTGGATACTGATGAACGCGAAGTATAAAAAATCGTTCCGGGACAACTACAAAAAACCGATACAAAAACCGCCCTTGATTTTAGGGTGGTTTTTGTTTAGAATAAAAAAAGATTGAACTGGTAGCAAGTTTCTCTCCCGTTGTCATTCTGAGCGGAGCGAAGAATCTCCTCCCCCGCAGTACTGCGGGGGAAGCCAAGGGCTTCATAATCTTGCACTATTGATGAGATCTTTCGCCTTTAGCTCAAAATAACATTGGCGGCAAGACTCAGAGGTAATAATGCTTTTTAATTATGTCATTCCCGTATTTCCTTTTGTCATTCCTGCGCCACACCTACGGGTGGTCACCCAAAGGGTGAAAAGCGGGAATCCAGCACAAATTGAGATGGTTTCAAAACTGTCATTCTGAGGGTGAAGCCCGAAGAATCTCTCAACTTGTTTGAGAAAAGGAGCTTAATTTCTTGCATTCGCAAGAGATTCTTCACTTCGTTCAGAATGACAAAATAGGGTTTTGTAACCATCTCATTTAAAGAATGGGCGTGTAGCTCAGTCGGTTAGAGCGCGTCACTGATAATGACGAGGTCCCAAGTTCGAATCTTGGCACGCCCACTAAGAAATTTTTTCAACGAACGAAGCGAGTTAATAATGACGAGGTCCTTGGTTTCACCCTTCGGGTGACCACCCGTAGGCGTGGCGAATCCAAGTACGCCCACTTTTCTATTATTTAACAATTTAACTATGCCCATTCCTAAACCACTAATTAAATATTTAGACCAGAGTAGGATCAAATACGAAGTTGTCGAGCATAAGACTGTCTATACGGCGCATGACAAGGCGGCGACTTTGCGTGTTAAGCCGCAAATGGTGGGGAAAACCATGATTATTGTGTTCGATGGGAAAAATTACGCGCTGGGATTGATTCCGGCGAATAAAAATTTGGATAAGAAAAAAGTTTTGGCGGCTTTCAACACGCAGCGCAAAAAAGCAGGGGAGAAGGGATACAAAAAAATTGATTTTGCCAAAGAGGCCTGGATGAAAAAAACTTTTGAAGGAATTGATGTTGGCGCGACCCCGCCCTTCAGCGCGCTCTATGATTTGCCGTTTTTTGTTGACAACTTGCTGATCAAGCAGACAAAAATTTTCATAAATGCCGGGAAATACGAATTTTCGTTTAGAATCTCTCCGGCAAATTTAATGAAATTAAACAAGGAATTTTTAAAAGGCGGCTTCTCTATGGCGAAGAAGAAGTAGATGACCGCAAAATTGCTTTATGTTTTCCAAGCTGATCGCGAGTTTTTTAATTACATTTAGCGTTTTTTTGGGCGCCGAGTTAAGCAATAAATACCCGAATTTTTCGCCAAACGAAATCCAAGGCGCCGCGAATTCTTTTTCCCGATCGCAGTCAGCCGCGGTTGTTGATTCGGAATCCGGCCTTGAAGTTCGGCCCGATCTTTGGTCAATCTTCAGGGATAAAACGCCGCAGCCACAACGGATTCCTCTTCAACGATTGCCAGAGAGTGAAAACGTCCCGCCGCCCAACATAGACGCCGAGGCGGCTATTTCCGTAACGGAAAAAGGCCGCATTTTATTTCAGAAAAACGCGGATCAACCTCTGCCAGTCGCCAGTTTAACAAAATTATTAACCGCCTTGGTTGTCTCCGACAGAATACCTCTTTCCGAAACGGTAGGAGTAAACAGGAATGCGATTGACACCTACGGGCAAATGGGCGGTTTGGTTGTCGGTGAAGAAATCTCCGTTGAAAGTCTTTTGTATATAATGCTGATGGATTCCAGCAACGACGCGGCCGTGGCTTTGGCTGAAGCCGTTGAAGGTCGCTCTTCAGATGGAAAAATTTTTCCGGAGCTAATGAACGCCATGGCTCAGAAGCTTGGTATGACCGATTCTCATTTTTCCGATCCCGCCGGCTTGAATCCCGACAATCTTTCGACCGCTTCCGACTTGGTCAAATTAATCGCCGCCGACTTAAACAACCCGTTGATAAAAAAAATACTTGGCACCGACCAAATTGATGTTTTTTCAATCAACAATTCCATCAAGCATCATCTCAAAAACACAAATAAACTATTGGACAAAACCACGGGAATTATCGGCGGGAAAACCGGCTATACGGAGGAAGCGGGGGAGTGTATGATATTGATTGCGGACGCCCGAAAGAATAGTGATCGTTTCTTTGTGGTATTGCTTGGCGCCGTTTCCGGAATGCGATTTTCTGAAACCGAAAAAATAGTTGACTGGACACGACAAAATTACGGATGGTAAAAAATCACAAAACATATAACATATAACAAAACATAGAGTCGTCTCTTTTCCGCGCATAGCAGATAAATTGTTACATGTTACCTGTTGCGTGTTGCATGAAAATTGTTGGAAACTTTCCAAATCGCGCGTATTCTCGGTTTGACCGCCCTTGCCTTTGTTATTGCTATGGCTTGGACTCCTGCCTTGACGCATTTTCTGTATAAATACCGCCTCGGCAAACAGATCAGATCAGAAGGCGCGCCGGTTTTTAACAGCCTGCATCAAAAAAAAGAAGGAACCCCGACTATGGGCGGGGTTTTGGTTTGGGGCACAGCTTTGCTTTTGGCTATTGTTTCTTGGTTGATCTCGAAGATTGGCATCGATGGATTGTTTGACAAAATAAATTTTTTGAGCCGCAACGAAACATTTCTGCCTATCGGTGTTTTGGTCACTTCGGCACTTATCGGAATGGCCGACGACCTACTGGGCATTTTTCGTATTGGCCCAAAAGGCGGCGGTTTGAAAATGCGGCATCGGCTTTTGCTGTATACGACTATCGCGTTTATCGGCGCCTGGTGGTTTTATGTGAAGCTGGAGTGGGATTTAATACATATTCCGTTCGTCGGGAACTTTAATATTGGGTTATGGTATATTCTCGCCTTCGTTTTTATTATTGTCGCAACCACTTTTTCGGTTAACGAAACCGATGGTTTAGACGGGCTGGCTGGCGGCGTTCTCTTGGTGGCCTATGGCGCATACGGAACGATCGCATTTTCGCAGGGTCATTATAATTTGGCCGCCTTCTGCGGCGTGATTATAGGCGCGTTAATAGCTTTTTTGTGGTTTAATATCTATCCGGCAAGGTTTATTATGGGCGATACCGGCGCCATGGGATTGGGTGTTACTCTGGGCGTTATCGCCATGTTGACTAATCAGTTTTTGCTTCTGCCGTTCATTGCTTTTATTCCGGTTATTGAATCCGCGTCGGTCATAATTCAGGTTTTGTTGAAAAAAATCCGTGGGAAAAAAATTTTTCTGTCTACGCCGATACATCACCATTTTGAAGCCATCGGTTGGCCGGAAACTAAAGTCACTATGCGTTTTTGGATTCTTTCGGGTATTTTTGCTTCGCTGGGATTAATACTGGCGTTTTTAGATCAGATTATAAAGTGAAGAATTAGGAATTGAGAATCACGAATCTTAGAAGAATAAAAACAGTGATTCATAATTCATAATTCATAATTCTTTTGAAACTATCCGATTTCCGCAACAAACATGTTCTCATTATGGGTTTGGGTCTGCACGACGGGGGAGCGGGGGCCGCGAAATTTTTTGTGAAAGCCGGCGCCAAAGTAACAGTAACAGACTTGCGGACAGAAAAACAACTGGACGAATCGCTTAAAAAACTAAAGGATCTGCCCGTCAAATACGTTCTAGGCAAACACCGCGACGAAGACTTCATTAATACCGATTTGATTATTCGAAATCCAGCCGTGCCCGATGACTCGCCATATCTTAAAACAGCCCGCAAGCACAATGTTCCTATCGACACCGATATAGGCATTTTTTTTGCCGCCCTACGGGCGGTCACACGTAGGGTGAAATTGTGCCCCGTTCCAATAGATGCTATAAGTCCACCACAAATAATCGGGGTAACGGGTACGCGCGGCAAATCAACGACCGCGACGCTGATTTACGAATTATTAAAAACCAAATACGAAAATGTGGTTTTGGCGGGAAATATCAGAAAATCAGTTCTACTTGAATTACCAGAGATAATTCATCATTACAAGGAGGAGTGCTTCGACTGCGCTCAGCATAAACTCCGCGACGACGAAGCAATCCCATTGACATGTCGCGAGACTGCCACGCCCCGACATAACGTCTGGGCTCGCAATAACAAGTTTTTCGTTGTCCTTGAACTCTCTTCCTGGCAATTGGAAGGATTGAAGAAGCATAAAAAAAGTCCGCATATTGCTGTTATTACAACTATTTTGCCCGATCATCTCAACCGCTACAAAGGTATGCGCGATTACATAAGGACGAAGAAACTAATTTATAAATATCAAACACCTAACGACTACTTATTTCTTAATAAAAATGATAAAATAGTAAGTGGGTTCGCGCGCGAGGCGGCCTCAAAAGTTGTCTTTTTCACGAGCGGGGAAGCGAGAAAATATCAGACTCACTTATTGGGCGATCATAATTTAATCAATGCCGCGGCCGCCGTAAAAGTTGCAAAACATTTCGGCATTCCAGGGGCGAGCATCCAAGCGGTGTTTAGAAATTTCCGCGGGCTTGAGGGAAGAATCGAGCTGGTTTCCGAAATTAACGGCGTAAAATATATCAATGATACTTGCGCCACCACCCCAGACGCAACCATCGCGGCAATCGCGACGGTAACCGCCAGCTGCCAGCCACCGATTGCCAACAATTTAATTCTTATTGCCGGCGGAACGGACAAAAATCTAAACTTCGAGAAACTCGCGAAGAAAATTACAGAAAACGTTGACTTACTAATTCTTCTGCCGGGAACTGCCACGAGAAGATTGGAGAAAAATATGAAGAAAATGCTATTCCATCTTCCGCCAAAAGACGAGGATATTCAACGAAAGAGAATAAAATCAAGAATTAAGAACAAAAAATTAAAAGTGCGGCGCGTTAATAGTATAAAAGAAGCTGTGCGATCAGCCGCTATGTACGCAAAAAAGGGGGATACAGTATTGCTTTCTCCGGCCGGCGCGAGCTTTGGTCTGTTTCGACATGAATTTGAAAGAGGAAAAGCTTTCAAAGAAGAAGTTGAGTATCTTAAAATATCTAATTCCTAATTAACCTAATAAAATCCTAAACACCAATGACCAATTTAGACATTAATTGGACATTAATTATTAGAAATTAGACACGTGAAATCTCATCGCCCAGATTATATTTTGCTTGGCGCCGTAACCATTTTAATCGTTTTGGGATTAGTTATGTTGTCATCCGCCAGCATAGTCAAAAGCCAAGAACAATTCAACCAGCCCTATTATTATTTAAAACACCAACTGCTTTACGGACTTCTAATCGCCGCCCCGTGCGCCTTGATTGCGTACAAAATTAATTATCGCGCCTGGAAGAAGCTCGCGTTTTTACTTTTTTTTGTTGCCGTCGCGCTACTTTTATTAGTGCTTTTACCCGGCTTCGGATTAAAATCGGGAGGATCAACAAGGTGGATTTCTTTTGGTCAATATTCGTTCCAGCCGTCGGAAATCGCCAAGTTGGCACTCATTATTTATTTGGCTGCTTGGCTGGATGACAAAACAAAGACTATTAATAATCTCAAAAACGTTTTTATCCCGTTTATAATTATATTATCCCTCACTGCGGGGCCCGTTCTTTTACAGCCCAACATTGGAACCGCTGGAGTTATGGGACTAACAGCCATCGCAATCTTTTTCGCGGCTGGCGCCAAATTCTGGCAAGTGAGCTCCATCTTATTAATAGGCGCGACAGCCCTTTTGGCGTATATAAAAATTTTTTTTCACGCCACTAACCGTTTTCTTATTTTCATTCATCCGGAACTTGACCCTCAAGGTATAGGATATCAAATCAATCAGGCGCTTTTAGCCATTGGTTCCGGCGGTTTGTTCGGCCTAGGACCAGGACAAAGCATTCAAAAATATAATTATCTCCCCGAACCAATGGGTGATTCTATCTTTGCGATTATTGCCGAGGAGCTTGGCTTTATTGGCGCCGCAATCGTTATAATTCTTTTTATTATATTGACCATCAGAGGTTTTCGCATCGCGAAGGAGGCGCCGGACAATCAGGCGAAGCTTTTGGCGGTTGGCATCGCCTCCGGGTGTACGATCCAGGCCTTCATTAACATCGCCGCCATTTCAGGATTGATCCCCCTAACCGGCGTACCCCTGCCATTTATTTCGTACGGCGGAACCGCCTTTATTATATCTCTAATTGGAATGGGAATTTTGTTAAATATATCGAAATATACTTGATGCATACCGACTACCGACCACCGCTTACGGTCACAGATAATTTCGCCGTAGTAGGTAAGCTGTAGTCAGTAAGCAAGTTTGCAAATGAGAATTCTTCTTACTGGCGGCGGCACCGGCGGGCATCTTTCACCGCTCGTTGCCGTCGCGAGAGAACTTAAAAAAATTCAGCGGGAAAGACAAGCTTTCAATCTGGAATTGTTTTATCTTGGTCCAAACGATTTTTCCAGAACTTTTCTTGCGAATGAAGGGATAAAAATTAAAATCATTACGACCGGGAAACTAAGAAGATACGTTTCTGCCGCAACATTTCTTGATTTATTCAAGTTGCCGATCGGTTTGCTCCAGGCGCTTTTGCATGTTTTGATTTGGATGCCCGACGCCACCTTCAGTAAGGGCGGCTATGGCAGTCTTCCGGCCGTTATGGCAAGCTGGCTCTATAGAATCCCGATCATTATTCATGAATCTGACTCAATGCCCGGTTTGGCAAACCGCCGCCTGGCTCCCTTTGCCAAATACATCACAGTCTCATTTCCAACCGCCGCTAAATTTTTTCCCGGAAAAAAGACCGCGTTTGTCGGAATTCCCACCAGAAAAGAATTGGCGACCGGTTCAATCGAAGAAGCGAAGACGGATTTTGGACTTTCGACCGGCAAGCCGATTATTTTTATTATCGGCGGCAGCCAGGGAGCTCAACCCATCAACCATCTTATCTTTTTGACTCTTCCGCGCCTTTTGGCGAAATATGAACTTATCTGGCAAACAGGAAAGAAAAATCATGATTCTGTTTCCGCAGAAATAATAGAAACTCTCGGCAAAATTCCTGAAGGCTGCCACATTACGCCATTTCTCGACGAAAAACAAATGTCAGAAGCATTAGCGGCCGCATCGCTTGTCATATCGAGGGCGAGCGCAACCAGCATTTTTGAAATTGCCCTTTGCGGCAAACCCAGTATTATTATTCCGTTGCCGTCTTCGGCCAGCGGTCACCAAAGAGAAAATGCCCTTGAATATGCCGCTAACGGCGGCGCCGTTCTCCTGAATCAGGAAAATTTGACACCCAACATCCTGCTAAATGAGATAAACCAAATTCTTAACAACCCTTCATTAGTCAGAGAAATGTCTGCCAGCGCTAAGGCGTTTGCCAAACCCGATGCGGCACGCCAAATCGCCGAAGAGTTAATAAATTTAACGGCGCGTTGATCGCAAAAAAAGCGACCGCAAGCGGTCGCAAAATTATGGATCTAACGTTTTTTTCTCTCCTTTTCTTCATGACGAATGGCCTCCAGCCAGTAGCCAAAAAACCGCATAAATTTATTAAAAGACACCAAAAACATTCCGAAAAAGAAGATTCCTGCGATTGTCCAAAAAGCCAAGCTCGAGTTAAAGAAAAACGGAAAAACCTTATAATACATACAGATAAACGCAGCCACCCCAAAAACTAATGACAGACAAAAAGAAAAGAAAAGCATATTTTTTTCTCCCGATATCGATATTATGTCAAATAGCAATCTTTTAAAGAAAAATAGCGCAAACATCAGAAAAAGTCAAGTCCGGACCCGCATCGCCCCCAGCCCGACAGGAGCGCT
Organism: uncultured Candidatus Saccharibacteria bacterium; assembly: GCA_964474765.1. Classification (GTDB taxonomy): domain Bacteria; phylum Patescibacteriota; class Minisyncoccia; order Portnoybacterales. Next base: position 3,605 of record CAYYTW010000017.1, on the reverse strand, counting down.
TCACATCGGCACGGCCAGAACCGCGCTGTTTAATTTTTTATTCGCTCGCCGCAACAAAGGCAAATTTTATTTAAGAATCGAAGATACTGACACCGAACGCTCAAGGCCGGAATTTGAAAAAGACATCGTCGATAACTTAAAATGGCTCGGCTTAAAATGGGACGGGAAAGTCGTAAAACAAAGCAGTCGAAGGAAGATTTACGCCAAGTATATTAAAAAACTTTTGGATTCCAATCGAGCCTTTTGGTGTTATCACACGAAAGAAGAACTGGAAAAAGAGAAAAAAGAACAGCAAAAAAGAGGAGAGGCACAGGTTCATTTTTGTTCACACAAAAGTGAACCCGATCTTCAATTTCCAATTCCTTCACCAAAGACGGATTCCTTGCCGGCTGGCTGGCGGGCGCCTCGGGTGGACAATTTCCGAACAAAAGGAGTGATTAGATTGCCGCGCAAAAAAGAAAAAATTATCTTTGACGATTTAATTCGCGGTAAAATCGAGTTTGATCCCAATCAAATAGGGGATATAGTTATCGCCAAAGACGAAGAAAGTCCGTTGTATAATCTGGCGGTAGTTGTCGATGACTATGAAACGAATATTTCTCATGTTATCAGGGGAGAAGATCACATATCGAACACGCCAAAACAAATAATGATACTTGAGGCATTAGGCATGCGGAAACCGCGATACGCGCACATTCCTTTAACGCTGGCGCCGGATAAAACAAAATTGAGCAAAAGGCATGGCGCCACAGCCATCGCGGAATATAAAGAATTAGGCTATCAGCCGGAAGCCCTGAACAATTTCATGGCTTTTTTGGGATGGAATCCAGGAAATGATAAAGAGTTATTTTCGCTCGAAGAATTAATCAAAGAGTTTTCGCTGGAACGGATGCAAAAATCGGCGGCGGTTTTCAATATCGAAAAATTAGATTGGTATAACAGTCATTATATAAAACAGATGCCACTGAAAGAATTAACAAAAAAATGCATCCCGTATCTACTCCATTCGTCATTGCGAGCGAATGAAGAGAGCGAAGCAATCTCGAGGAAATCTGTGGGATTGTTTCGTCGGCTACCGCCTCCTCGCAATGACGAATTCGAAATCACTGCGACTGGTAAAATAGTTGACATAAAATGGCTGGAAAAAGTGGTGCGGCTCGAACAGGAGCGTATGAAAAAACTATCCGAGATAGGGGAGTTAACTAAATTTTTCTTTCAGGACAAGCTTGAATATGAGCCCGAGCTTCTACGCTGGAAAAATATGAACAATCAAGAGTTAAATAATAATCTTGACAAACTATATAATCTATTGTCTAACATAGAAAGTAAAAATTTTGCTTCTGATAAGCTTATGGCGATTCTTATGCCGGAGGCCGAAAAAATGGGCGACAGAGGACAGTTATTATGGCCTCTCAGAGCCTCCATAACCGGCCTAAGGGCCTCTCCGGGACCATTCGAGGTTTTATCCATCTTAGGCAAAGAAAGGGCTTTAAAACGCATTAAAAGCGCTATGGGACGACTCAATTAAATTTGTAGAGATGCAATGAGAAACCATTCGTTCCAAATTGCAGTAATTTTTCTCATATTTATTTCGTTGATTTCGGTATTCTTTGCCGCAAGCGGACAAGCCGGACCCCTCGAAGATCTGCAGAAGCAAATCCAGGACAGGCAGGCGCAGATAAAACAACTGGAAGAACGGGTTGCTAATCTGCGTGACGCTATCAAGAATAATCAGGGTCAGCAGTCGACCCTAAAAAAGCAAATAACTCTTTTAGACTCGCAAATAAATCAACTCGAATTTGAAATAAAACTGACTCGAGCCAAAATATCCGAAGCCTGTTTAGAAATAGAGAGTCTTAATAATGAAATACAAAATAAAGAGAGTGAGATTGACGCGAATAGAAATTATTTGGTTAATGCCGTCAGGGCTATTAACGAATATGACCAAAAAGCGCCACTAGAAATAGTTCTTGAAAACGATAATTTTTCGGATTTATTCAATCAACTTGAATATACCGAAAATCTTCAGGAATCAGTTCAAGAAAAACTAAACAACCTAAAAACACTGAAGACTCAATTATCAGCCGCCGCGGAGCGACAAAACACCTACAAAAACAACCTGGAATCGCTTGACGAACAGCTAACTGGTAAAAATCTGGCCCTTAACTCCCAAGAGGCAAATAAACAGAATCTTTTAATAACCACTAAAAATCAAGAAAAAAAATATCAATCGCTGGTACAAGATTTGCAGGCGAGACGTCAGGAAATAGAAAAAGAAATTTATCTTTTGGAAGATAAGCTACGGATGACGATTGACCCCAATTCTGTACCGCCAGCCCGAAAAGGACTTTTAGCATGGCCGCTGATCGACACTATAAGTCAAGGCTATGGTTGCGTAGAAAACACATTCGCTATACGCACTTATCCATCTTGCAACAGTGGTCGGGGGGGGTTTCATAACGGAATTGATATTAGTTCGTCCCTTGGTCAACCGATTAGAGCGCCCGACGATGGAATTGTTAGTGGTGAGGGAAATAACGGTCAATATGTTTATGGCAAATGGCTTACGATTAATCATCAAAACGGGCTGACGACGCTTTATGGTCATCTATCCGCGTTTAAGGTTGGCGTTGGCCAAAAAATTAGTAGGGGAGAGATAATAGGATATGCAGGTAATACTGGCAATTCGACCGGTCCCCATCTCCATTTTACCGTCTATGCCACTGACACCTTTCATATTGAATCACGCTGGTATGGTTTACTCCCGATCGGTGGATCAATCAACCCCCTAAATTACTTGGATTAAAATGCGATACCAGTGAATTTTTGAAAATCCTCCCAAGTCTTCCGGGTACTCTTTTTAAATAAGTGAGTATAATATCTCTTACACTCAGTCATTCGGTCGAAATTAAAAGGGACGGAGGTTTTTATCCCGCCCCTATCAATCCTTGGTGGGTCCGTTAGTTTGTCCCTTGGCGCGATCCCGGTATTTCTACTCTTCGTCCGAAACCATCCAAGATTTCATATATCGCCCAAGGTTCATGGCTATCGCCCGTAGCAACAGCTCCTTCTGTAAAAAACTCATTCCTCTGGCTTACCCAGTGAGCCGGTAAGGCTGCGTACAAAACCAACCTCCCGATATACACAGCAAGACTTTTCTGCCAAACCATCGTCTCGAAGCCCAAACATTCGTCGCACCCGTAAATCGGGACGATCAGCGGCTCGCCGCTTAGGGCCTTTTCGATCCAGTCTGTGCCAGTTTTTTTAGAAATGTATCCCAAGGCCGCAATCTCCCTGGGGAATCTGAACACGCGGCCGCAACCGCAGCGAACCGCCACACCCTTAACCAGTCCATTGCCACATCTCTCGCAAATGGCTATGGCTTTGCCGTGGTAAAGAATTTGCCGATCGGGCGGTCTACCGCATAAATAACACCTTTCGCCCTCGTCATCAATTTCCATTTTCGTCCCCTCATCCACGCTATGCGTGTATTTAAAAGTTCTTTGTTGTATTTATATAAATTATCACAAAAATAATAAAATGTCAAGTCAGTGTATAATGCCACCCTATTCTGGACTCTTGAGGTATTTTAAAATTTGGCATGC